>JAKLQL010000151.1 GCA_022013395.1 Acetobacterium sp. | reverse complement strand
ATTCTACAGAAATAAGTGTGGAATCGGTTTTCAGCATTTTTTGTGTTTAATTAAAGATATTTTTATAGCTGATTGGGTAAAAAAGGCTACAGTAAGTAAATGATGTTGGGAGATTTAGCATGATTGATTATCTTAAAAATGGTTTATTCAATATCAAATCCGATCAAATGGGTGCCAATGCCATCCATGAAAGTATTGTCGCCGGCGTTAAGCTAAAGGGTGCGCCGCTGATTATACTTTTTTGTGCAATTATTGTCGCATCTGTTGGTTTGAACACCAATTCTACCGCAGTTATCATTGGTGCGATGCTAATATCACCGTTAATGAACCCGATTATTGCCATGGGTTACAGTCTCGCAACCTATGATGCATTACTGCTGCGAAATGCGGCCATTAATTTCCTGATCCAAATTATCATTGCTTTAATTGGCGCTTCGATTTATTTTTCACTGACACCTATTCATGAAGCAACCAGCGAATTAATGGCCAGAACAGGACCTTCTTTTTTTGATATGCTGATCGCATTTTTTGGTGGAACCGCAGGGGTTATCGGCATAACCCGAAAAGAGAAAACCAATGTCATCCCGGGAGTGGCTATTGCCACGGCGTTAATGCCACCAATGTGTACCGTTGGTTATGGGATCGCCAACAGTAATCCAAATTATATTTTTCCAGCCGCTTATTTATTTTTGATCAATGCTTTTTTTATCATGCTGGCCACCTTTGCCTTTTGTAAGTTGCTCCAACTCAAACAGGCTGAGGTGGTTAAAGAGCGTTTCAACAAGATCTTGAAGCGAGGGATCATTATCGGGATGATTTTGATCACCATACCGGCAGCGGTTTCTGCGGGTTATGTAGCCATTGACTCAATTATGAATAATACCCTAACCGGTAAAGTGCAAGCATTTGTAAATACGGAGGTGAATTCATCGACAGCCACGACTATGAGAGCAACCATTGACCCGGAGACAAAAAATCTGCGCCTGGATCTGGTCGGTGATGTTTATAAGCCTGAGCAGATCGAAACGATGACAGCAGCAATGGATCATTATGGATTGGGAGATTATCACCTGGAAGTCGTTCAGGATATCCGGACGACACTCTTTAATTATTTCGAAAATGTGAATAACTCCGGGATTCTGGATGGTGAGATAGTAATTGTATAAAATTCAAGCATATTATTAAAAAATAAAACAGCCCCAAGATTCAGAGCGAATCTTGGGGCTGTTAAGCTTAAGGCTTTATTTTGTTTCTAAATAAGCATGGCAGGCTCTCGCTGCTTCACGGCCTTCGTTAATCGCCCAGACAACCAGGCTTTGGCCGCGGCGGACATCACCGGCAGCAAAAACACTGTCGGCACTGGTCTGGTAAACACCGTAATCCGCTTTGACATTGGAACGAGGATCCCGTTCCAGGCTCAATTGGTCAACCAATTGATCATCCGGTCCTAGGAAGCCCATGGCCAGCAAAACAATGTCGGCCGGTAAGATTTTCTCAGTTCCGGCAATTTCTGTCATGGTCATTCGGCCGGTTTCATCGGCAACCCATTCGATTTCGACGGTGTGTACTGCGGTCACATTGCCATCGGCATCGCCCACTATTCTTTTAGTGGTGGTGCAGTATTGACGGGGGTCATTGCCATAAATAGCGACCGCTTCTTCTTGGCCATAATCCAGTTTATAGGTTTTGGGCCATTCCGGCCAAGGATTGCCTTCCGCCCGGCTTGTTGGTGGCTTCGGCATAATTTCCAATTGTAGTACGCTTTTACAGCCATGACGGATGGAGGTGGCAACACAGTCGGTTCCGGTGTCGCCACCGCCGATAATGACCACATGCTTGTCCTTAGCTGAGGTATAGTTGCCATCGGCTAAATTGGAATCCAACAGGCTTTTGGTATTCGCTGATAAAAAGTCAATCGCAAAATCAACGCCTTTGAGGGTTCGACCTTCTACTGGCAAGTCCCGAGGTTTGGTGGCACCGCAACATAAAACGACGGCATCATAATCAGCTTTAAGATCAGCAACGGAATAATCTTTACCAACCTCAGTGCTGGTGACAAAGTTGATACCTTCAGCGGTCATCAGGTCGACCCGGCGCTGAACCACATCAATTTTGTCCAGTTTCATATTGGGAATCCCGTACATTAATAGTCCGCCAATGCGATCAGCCCGTTCGTAGACCGTAACATTATGGCCAGCTTTGTTCAGCTCAGCAGCACAGGCCAGTCCGGCTGGGCCGGAACCGACAACGGCGATTTTCTTGTCCGTGCGATTTTTAGGTGGATTAGCTGTAATCCAGCCTTCTTTAAAAGCGCGGTCAATAATCGCGCATTCATTGGTTTTAATGGTAACCTGGGGCTCGTTCAGGCCGACGGTGCAGGCACCTTCACAGGGAGCGGGGCAAACCCGTCCGGTGAATTCTGGAAAATTGTTGGTTTTAAGGAGTCGGACTAAAGCCTCTTTCCATAAACCTTTATAAATCATATCATTCCATTCTGGAATTAAATTATGAATCGGGCAGCCAGAAGCACCGCCAGCAATCATCATCCCGGAATGGCAGTAGGGAACGCCGCAATCCATACAGCGGGCGCCTTGTATTTGTTGGACTTCTTCTGGAAGTTCCAAATGGAATTCCTGCCAATCTTTAATCCGTTCGAGAGGTTCCCGATCCTTGGGTACTTCGCGTGTATATTCTAAAAATCCTGTTGATTTTCCCATAATTGTTTACCTCCTCACTAATTTCCGCTAACCCGGGACAGATCCCGGTTATTTTCATCAAAAGCTGCCATTAAGGCGTCGTCGCCGGTAAGACCCTGAGCTTTAACCCGTTCCATAGCATCCAGCATTCGTTTATAATCTCGAGGTAAAACCTTGGTAAACTTTTTAGCATAGGTATCAAAGTCATCCAGAATTTTCTGAGCCAGCGCACTGTTGGTATAATCACGGTGTTTCGCGATCAGATCTTTGAGTTCAGTCAGTTCAGCCGCATCGGTAATCTTAACCAGATCAACCATTTCAGCGTTGCAGCATTCAATAAAGCTTTCATCCAGATCTAGAACATAGGCGACCCCACCGGACATCCCAGCGGCAAAGTTTCGTCCGGTTTTACCAAGAATGACAACTTTGCCACCAGTCATATATTCACAACCGTGATCTCCGACTGATTCAACCACTGTGGTAACCCCACTGTTTCTGACACAGAAACGTTCGCCAGCTGCTCCTCGGATGTACGCTTCACCTTGGGTTGCGCCGTAGAAGGCTACATTGCCAATGATGATATTGTCTTCAGGAATAAAGGTGGATTCTTTTGGTGGATAAATAACCATTTTTCCGCCGGATAGACCTTTCCCAAAGTAGTCATTGGCATCCCCTTCCAGTTTGATGGTAATCCCTTTAGGGATAAAGGCACCCAAACTCTGGCCGGAAGAACCGGTTAGATTAAGGGTAATGGTGTCTTCTGGTAAACCGGCTTCACCATAACGTTTGGTAACTTCATTACCAACGATGGTACCGACAACCCGGTTAACATTTTTGATGGTGGTAGTGATATCAACTTTTTCAGCTTTTTCAAGGGCTGGTTGACACAGCTCCAGCAGTTCAGTGATATCCTTGGATTTTTCGATGTTATGGTTTTGTTCCATTTGGCAGTATAAACCGCCACCTTCAGGAACTTTTGGTTGATAAAGAATGCTGGAGAAATCCAGGCCTTTTGTTTTCCAGTGATCAATGGCATCGTTCATTTCCAGTTTATCAGAACGGCCGACCATTTCATCAATGGTTCTAAAACCAAGTTCAGCCATGATTTCCCGGAGTTCCTGGGCAATAAACTTCATGAAATTAACAATGTGTCCCGGATCACCGGTAAATCGTGCGCGAAGTTTAGGGTTTTGGGTCGCAATCCCCACTGGACAGGTATCCAGATGGCAAACTCGCATCATCACACAGCCAAGAATAACCAGCGGCGCAGTAGCGAATCCGTATTCTTCCGCACCCAGTAAGGTAGCAACAGCTAAATCCTTACCGGTTAACAGTTTCCCATCAGTTTCAACCTTAACTCGGGTTCGTAAATTATTCAGCACCAGGGTTTGATGGGTTTCGGCCAGACCCAGTTCCCAGGGCAGACCAGCATGACGGATACTGGTTCGCGGTGAAGCTCCAGTCCCGCCGTCATAACCGCTGATCAGAATAACATCGGCTTTAGCTTTGGCAACGCCGGCAGCAATGGTGCCAACGCCGACTTCAGAAACCAGTTTGACATTAATTTTTGCTTCACGGTTGGCATTTTTTAAATCGTGGATCAGTTCGGCCAAATCTTCAATGGAATAAATATCATGGTGAGGCGGGGGAGAAATCAGTCCCACCCCTGGGGTAGAGAAACGCGTTTTGGCAACCCAGGGATAAACCTTACGTCCCGGCAGCTGACCGCCTTCACCAGGTTTTGCACTTTGAGCCATTTTAATCTGAATTTCTTTGGCACTGGACAAGTAATGGCTGGTGACGCCAAATCGTCCGGAAGCGACCTGTTTAATCGCACTGAGTCGTGAATCACCATTGTGTAAGGGAATATGTCGTTCGGGATCCTCGCCGCCTTCACCGGTATTGCTTTTCCACCAATCCGGTTCATCGCGATGGCCAGACTTTCATGGGCTTCGCTACTTAAAGAACCGTAGGACATGGCACCGGTTTTAAACCGGGTACAGATACTTTCGACTGATTCGACCTCATCAATGGAAATCGGCTGCAGGTCTTTGAAGGTCATCATGCCTCTTAAGGTACAGGTACGTTGACTTTGTTCATTAATCAGGCTGGTATATTCCTGATAGGTCTGATAATCGGCGTTTCGGCAGGCGGTCTGCAGTTTGTAAACTGCTTCGGGATTATAGGTATGATACTCACCATCAGCTCGCCATTGGAAATTTCCGCCGGATTCAAGGGAGTCTGCATCGGCAAATGGATTATTATAAGCTTCGTCGTGACGCATTTGCGATTCCCGGGCAATTTCGTTGATGCCGATCCCTTCAATTCGAGATGGTGTCCGGGTAAAGTATTTTTCAATGACATCGGAGTTAATCCCAACGGCTTCAAAAATCTGAGCACCGTGATAACTTAAAATAGTTGAGATTCCCATTTTTGACAGCACTTTAATTACACCTTTGCTGACGGTTTTAATATAGGTTTTAATCGCTTTTTCATAGGTAACATCGGTCAACAAACCTTTTTCAATCAGGTCTGCTACTGTTTCAAAAGCCAGATATGGATTAATTGCCGTCGCGCCATAACCGATTAAAACGGCAAAATGATGGACTTCCCGGGGTTCGCCGGATTCGACAATCAAACTGACTCTGGTTCGGGTTAGGTTTTTAATGAGGTGATGGTGGAGTCCTGAAATGGCCAGTGCCGAGGGGATCGGAACCATCTTAGCATCCACACCGCGATCAGAAAGAACAATAATGGTGTTGCCATCAGCGATAGCTTGATCAGCAGCAACAAAAAGGTTGCTAAGTGCTTTTTCTAAACCATCACCACCGGTATTGCTTTCGAATAAGGTCGACAGTGTGACGGTTT
>JAKLQL010000150.1 GCA_022013395.1 Acetobacterium sp. | reverse complement strand
GTTTTTGAAAAACATCTTTAACTTCAGGGTTTACAATCAAATCAACATAACGTTGTCGGTAACGAAGTTCCATGTCTTTTAGACCGTGGTATTTTTCCGGCAAAATTTGTAGCGACTTGCTTAATAAGATTATTTCGGAAACGCGAACTGAGATCTGACCCATTTTTGTTTTGAAAATTTCGCCTTTTACCCCAACAATGTCGCCCATGTCATAGGTTTTTATTTCGTCATACATATCTGGCAGTGCATCTTTTTTCAGGAATAACTGAATTCTTCCGGTAGAATCCTGGAGGTCATAAAACGATACTTTTCCCTGACCTCGTTTGGACATGATCCGACCTGCCATGGTCACTACTTTTTCTTCATAGTCATCATAAGACTCTTCAACTTTTTTGGCATGAGCACTTACGTTAAAACTTGTTTGTTCAAAGGGATTCTTCCCTGCTTCTTGTAAATTTTTTAGTTTATCTCTTCTTATTTCAAGAAGTTCGCTAAGATTTTCTGTTGTCAATGTCTATTCCCCTATCTACGTATTTCTAAAATTTGATATGCCGCTTCGCCGTCAGGGATTTGAACCTTTACAGTATCGCCAACCTTCGCTCCCAGTAGAGCAGACCCGATTGGGGACTCATTAGAAATACGATTATTTTTAGGATCCGATTCTGCCGATCCCACAATTTTGTATTCAGCAACAAAATCCAGTAATGGATTTTTAATTTTCACAATGCTGCCAACGCCGACATCTTCAGTATGAATATCTTTATCATCAATAACAACTGCTATTTTGAGTTTGTGTTCCAGCTCAGATATTCTACCTTCCATGAATCCCTGTTCATTTTTGGCTTCGTCATACTCTGCATTTTCGCTTAAATCGCCGAATTCACGAGCTGTTTTAATTCGATCTGCAACCTCATGCCGCTTTACTGTTTTTAAATATTCCAGTTCTTTTTTTATGCTATTAAAACCATCTTCAGTTATAACTAGCTCTTTTCCGTTTATGCCCATTTTTTTCCTCCATATGACACGTCTTTCACGCTCTTTCAAGTGCGAAATTTGTTTCTTTCTTTTTTGTTTTATTTTTGTTTTTTAATCTTTTAGTTAATTACTTGCCAATAACTGTCTTCCCCCACATAAATGGTATCAATTTTTCGGGAATTAAAATTGATCCATCTGCTTGTTGGTAATTTTCTAATATAGCGGCAAAAGTTCTCCCCACGGCAAGGCCTGAACCATTAAGGGTATGCAAAAATCGTGTTTTCTTGGTTTCACCATCTCTGAAACGAATATTAGCACGTCTTGCCTGGTAGTCTTCAAAATTTGAACAGGAGCTGATTTCCACATAACGGTTATAGCTTGGCATCCACACTTCGATATCATAGGTTTTAGCAGAACTAAAGCCCAAATCCCCGGTGCATAGTTCAACAACCCGGTAGGGTATTCCCAGCAATTGCAAAATTCGTTCGGCATTGTTTGTTAAAGATTCCAATTCTTCGTAAGATCGATCTGGATGGACAAACTTCACCATTTCAACCTTGTCAAACTGATGATTACGAATTAACCCTCTGGTATCCCGGCCTGCTGATCCTGCTTCTTGTCTGAAACATGGCGTATAAGCTGTAAAATATTTGGGCAAATCTTCTTCTCCCAGGATCTCATCTCGATAGATATTGGTTACTGGTACCTCTGCAGTTGGCACCAAAAAGAAATCCTTGCTTGGCAAATGAAAAGCATCATCTTCAAATTTTGGTAACTGGCCGGTGCCCGTCATACTTTCTCGATTGACCATAAATGGCGGCGAGATTTCGGTATAATGATGTTCCTCAGAATGGGTGTAAAGCATGAAGTTAATTAGCGCTCGTTGTAATTTTGCACCATCGCCTTTAAACATACTGAATCGAGCGCCAGTAATTTTCACAGCACGCTCAAAATCCAGGATGTCCAGATCCACACCAATATCCCAATGAGCTTTAATCTCAAAATCAAATTGTCTGGGTTCGCCCCATTTTCTGATTTCCAGATTGTCCGAGTCATCTTTGCCAACTTTTACTTGAGGGTTGGGAATATTCGGGAAATTTAAAAGTTGTACTTTTATCTCATCATCAATTGTTTTTACTTCTGCATCCAGATCTTTTATTTTGTTTGAAAGTTCTTTCATTTCAGCAAAAATTTCGGTACAATCTTTGTTTTCCTTTTTTAGAACAGGAATCTGTTTGGACACCACATTTTGACGGCTTTTCATTTCTTCAACCTGACCAAGGGTTTCCCGTCGCTTTTCATCTAATGCCGTAATAACATTTAAATCGTATTGACCTCGTTTATCCAGGCCAGCTTGAACCTCTTCTTTATTTTCTCTTATGCGCTTTATATCGAGCATTTTTTCCTCCTGCTTTTAAAAACTTCTGATCTTATATTACTACTGGGTTCCCCCAGAAAGTTGCTGTAGTTGAGCCAGAACCTGTTCCAACTCATTTATTTTTTGACCATAACCGGCCCAATTGCCGGATTTTTGAGCCTCTGTCGCTTCTTTAAAAAGGCTGTTGGCTTTAGTAGTCAATGCTGCAATCGAATTATTATCACCAGCTCCCTGAGTAGCGTTAACGTTGGCGTTAGCATTTGCTACTTGGGTATTAAAAATCTGGGACAATGCCAATTCCAGAGAATCCGCCATGACGATCTGATTTTGATAACAAACAATGACTTTCTTCATTTCAGGGATATTGTTTTCACCACTGGAAGCTTGGATGTAAACAGGTTCGACGTAGATGATCGCATTTCCAACGGGTATTGTCATCAAATTCCCCCGCAGAACGCGAGAGCCCTGCTGACCCAAAAGTGTTAGTTGCGGTGAAATAGTCGTATCCTGATCAATTCGCTGTTCAATTTGCATGGGACCATAAACTAACTGTTGTTTAGGAAACTGATAGAGCACGAGTTTGCCATACTCCGGCCCGTCTGAAACGCCAGCCAACCATGCGATCATATTATCTTTATCTTTTGGTGTAAATGGTGACGTAAGCATAAACTCAGCATCACGATCAGGAAGTTTCATAATAATATAGGATGATGGTACCGGCACTGGATTTTTCTCAGAATCTTTGATTTGATTAGCCGTTGCCCATTGATCTTCCTTATTATAAAAGACGCGTGGATTGGACATGTGATAGGTTTTATAAATTTCAGATTGAACATCAAACAACGTTTTTGAATAACGGAGATGTTGTTTGATCCCCGCTGGCATTTCAGAAAAATCTTTTAAAAATCCTGGAAATATTTTTGAGTAGGTTTCTAATACTGGTTCATCATCAACCTTGTAGAAGTTAACGTCGCCGTTATATGCATCGACAACAACTTTTACCGAATTACGAATGTAGTTATTCCCAGCATCATCATAGGGTTGTGAATATGGATA
Organism: Acetobacterium sp.; assembly: GCA_022013395.1. Taxonomy (GTDB): domain Bacteria; phylum Bacillota; class Clostridia; order Eubacteriales; family Eubacteriaceae; genus Acetobacterium. Next base: position 1,391 of record JAKLQL010000150.1, on the reverse strand, counting down.
ACGGTCACTGGTTGTAAAGGCATCGACGATCCAATAAAGCTTACCTTCCGTAATTACCATATACGGATCATTATCATAAGTTAAAAACGGTGCAATTGTTTTTACGCGATCAATGATATTGCGATGAATAATCATATTACTATCGCCTGTGACCTCATTGGCCAGAAGTAGTTCCGGCGAACCATTGTAAATGGCAAAAGCCAGTTTGTTAATAAAGGACATTTTAATCCCAGCTGTGCCGGTATAAACAACCTCCTGATTATTGTCACCCTGAGGATAGTCAAATTCTGCTGCCGTACAATTGGTAACCGCATAGGTATAATCATTTTCGCCAAAATAAATCCTTGGTTGATCAATCCTTAACTCCGGTACCTCAGTCATTGGAGGAATATCCTTCACAATCAGGTCTGGCTGTCCCACATTGTTGGTTTTATTGACAGGTGATACTGCTACGCCAAAACCATGCGTGTATTTAAGATGCAGGTTTACCCAAGTCTTCGCTTCGCTCGGTAATAAGGTATTATTCATTTCCCTCGTTCCCAGGAACACCTGGGTATAAACGCCATTGACCAAATAACGGTCCACATCGACATCATAGAACTTATAGTAATTCCTGATTCCCTGTAGCGAATTGTACATATCCTGAGTCGGTTTGAGATCATTAATCGGAATGTTCTGAATGGTGACAAAATTATCATTAACACCAGCTGCCGTGATCGTCTCGGTTGCAGAAAACTCTTTTGTTTCCACATCGGTTAAATCATAGGCCTTCTGAGTATATTGAATGCTATTGTTGATGTACTTTTCCTCTTTGGTAAACTGATTCGGTATAACAATGAGTGATTCATACCCCATTTGAATAATTCCACCGGCAATTACGACCACCACCAAAAGCACCGGCCCAGCACCCATCAGTCGATATTTTTTCTGATACCCTGCGTAGACGGAGGTTACTGCCAAGACAAGACAAAGAAGAACTTTTATAATAATAACCTTTAGTCCCACATCGATATCTGCTGCACCTGCTCCAACGACAATTCCTGATGTTGAATAAAGTAATTGAAAGGCTTCCAGGATACTACCCAATGAGAGGATTAAAAAAAGCACGCCTAAAAAAATGCCGATTTGTTTAGAGGCAATTTCAAGATAGGCCTTAAATATCCCTTTGGTATTTTCTTTGATTGATCCTAAATCTTGTTCCTGATTGAATTCAATTTTCTTTCCCTGATAAAGGATATAAGCTGTATATAGAAAAGTCAAAATTACAATTGCCACAAAAAAATCAATGAATATCGAAAAGACTTCCTGATATAATGGCAAACCAAAAAAATAAAGTGCCAGATCCTGATTGAAAATCGGATCCGTAACATTAAATTGAGTTTGATTGATAT
>JAKLQL010000149.1 GCA_022013395.1 Acetobacterium sp. | reverse complement strand
TCCATAATTTTCGCCAAAGTGATTTTTTAAAAGCACCATCCGTTCCAGTCTCGCTTGCCAATTTTCAATGATATTTTTATTGGCGTTTCCACTGAAATTCAATTCGATATCATACCAATTTTCTTCAGCTACGATGATCTCCAAACTGTTCTTATCCATGAGCGATTTTATTTTTCCACCGATTTTAAAATCATAAGTCTTGCTTTTTTCCGATTCCCGTTCAAAGTTTTTTATTTCTTTCAGAAATTTATTGTTTTCGGGTAAATGACCAGAAAACAAATTATCTATATCAACAATTGCAAACCAGCCATTGCTATTCAAACATTTTGTCCAATTTGCCATAAATAAATCTGGGTTTTCCATATATGCCAAAGCAAAACTCATCCAGATTCCATCACATTTTTCTAATTTATTTGGATTTAAAGCAAACATATTGACATCGACAAATTGACAATTATTTTCTTTTTCTTTGTTCGCTATCTCTAAAAGCGCTTTATCACTATCAAAGCCCGTCACTTGTTTTGTTTTTTTAGCAAGCAAATGGGATACTGATCCAATTGAGCAGCCCAAATCATAAACGATTTGATTTTGATCGAGCGGCAGTTTTTCTAAATATCTTTCCCAATCCCGCCATGTATTTTGATTTGAATATTCTTTTAATAAATTCATGCTTTATTCATTCCTTCTATGTAAGTTAGCTTCCGTTGATTTCGTTGACAGATGATTTTATTTAAGATTGTATTGCCAATTCCAGTCATCATGATAAATCATCCGTTTGTTCATGCCACCATCGATGGTAATGGTTTCCCCGGTGATAAAATTCTGCTGACAGAGAAACAAAACCATTTTTGAGATGTCTTTGGACGTGCAAACCTTACCGGCAGGGATCGATGCCTTATCTGTCAGACTGTGTTCGGTCTGATCGTCGACTTCAATCCACCCGGGCGCAATACAGTTAACTAAGACATCCGGACCCAATGAAATCGCAAGGGAATGGGTCAGGGCAACAATGCCGCCCTTGGCACTGGCGTAGGCTTCGCTGTCTGGTTCTGATTGAAAAGCTCGGGACGAGGCGATATTGACAATTTGTCCGCGATTTTTGATCAGTTCATCCCGACACAATCGACTTAATTCATAGGGTGCTTTGAGCCCCACCGATAAAACATAGTCAAAACTTTCGTAATCCAGGTTGGATAAGATGCCGTTGTTGCCTTTACAGGCATTATTAATCAGCACATCAATGCGCCTCAATTTCGTGATGGCGAATTGAACAAATTCCTTGAGAGCGGTCGGGCTGGCAACATCACCGTAAAAATAAAACAAATTGCTATGTTCTGCCGCAAATGCCTGGGATGCCGCTTTATCAAAATCCATAAAACAGACTTGCGCTCCGGTTTCCAGAAAATCCCGGCAAATCTGTTTGCCAATCCCATGACCACCACCGGTAACTAAGATGCCTTTTTGCATAGTTTTATTTCCTCCTGATTTTTTCATGATTTTTAGTCAAGGCGTACCAAATACCAATAAGGCTGTCTGCACGATAACAATTTCATAAATCTCTTTTCGTAACTTTCGCTCCGCTATAATCGCTGATGATCACTTCGATTCCAGCAATGGGTTCCATTTCAAGCAGGTTTTTCAGTTCCTTTTCTTGTGTGAGTTATCGCTTTAAGCTTGAATTTTCATGATGCCTGAAAACAACATATAGACTTCCCATTTATTAATTCAGCAGCCAGATCAAAAGCCAAATCTTGATACTCCTGATAGAACATCACGCTGATAATCAACAATCCTCCGATCAGAAAAATCAGGTACATGATCCCCAAACCGATTAATTTTTTGTTTCTGGTTGCCTTTCCATTTTTGTAATTCATAAAAGCCATGGTACCAAAAGAAAAAATAAAGATCCCAATGGGAATCAGGCTGTTAATGATGTGTTGTTGGAATGAATCCATGTACCCTCCCAGAGATAATGCTCTTGAATTATTAGTGGTATTGTTTGCACGATCAATTATATCTTGCAACATTGGGAAAGGTCTCGGTGTAACCAATGTTACTGTATTTAATTTGTCTCTATCCAAATGATACTTCCAATTGACAAAAATATCTTTAGCGTTTGCAGTTACGAAATCCCAGACATCCTTACTTCCATTTCTTCCTTTACATTGCTGACTTTCTTTCTTACCATTTTTATGGCCAATCCAAATATCTGTTCCTTTTTCATCTT
>JAKLQL010000148.1 GCA_022013395.1 Acetobacterium sp. | reverse complement strand
CAGCAGCTGGTTTTCGAAAACATCAACTTTGATGTCCATCCCGGTGAAATATTCTGTGTCATCGGCCCCAACGGTTGTGGTAAAACAACCCTGATTGACTGCATCTTAGGCATCAATCATCCCAGTGCCGGATCGATTCACCTTTCCGGCAATGATCTGCATAAGCTCAAACCCCGAGAATTTGCCCAGAACATTGCTTATGTTCCCCAAAACCATGCCAAAACTTTTCCTTATACCGTTCTTGATATTGTGGTAATGGGCCGAACCTATGCCACTAAACTATTCGCTTCACCGGACACCACCCAGCGCAATCGGGCCCTTGAATGCCTCATCCAGGTCGGTTTGAAAGGCTTCGAAAATCGATTATATACCGAGCTGAGCGGCGGCGAACTCCAACTGGTTCTGATTGCCCGGGCCCTGGCTCAAGACGCTAAAATCATGGTTCTTGATGAGCCTACTGCCCACCTGGATTTTCGTCACGAGCTGATGGTGTTGGAAATCATCACCTGGCTAGTAAAAGAAAAAGGACTTACCATTATTATGGCCACCCATTTTTTAAACCAGGCCTTTTATTTAGAAAATGCCGGCGTAAACACCCGGGTTGCATTGATGAATCATGGAAAACTTGAAGCCATTGGTACCCCAACGGAAGTCTTAACTCAAAAAAATCTGAAAAACGTTTTTAAAATTGTATCAAGTATCGGAACAACCGATGAAGAGGGAATTAATCAGAAGTTTATCGTGCCCTTGAAGAACATTCACTGACCTCTTCCGAGTATTTCAAAATGAAAGGTTTCCCCATGAAAAAAACAGATCCTGCCGCTTCGTTTTTTTGCTTGGCTTGTTAGTGTTGTTGACACTCTTGCCCGGCTGTCAAACCCATAATTCCACCCCAGCAGTTCCCACCAAAACCGTAACAGATTGTCTGGACCGGGAAGTCGTCATCCCTAGCCGCCCCCCAGCGGGTCGCCTGTCTTTATGCCTCCACTGCCCACATTATGGCTATGCTGGGTCTGGAAGAAAAAATTGTGGGCATCCCCAATGGTGTTAAACGGGATGTATTAATGTCCTATAAACGTCCTGATATCGCCTCGATTTCGGTTCCGTTTCAGGATGGCGCCATTAATATTGAAGAACTGCTGGCAACCAACACCGACCTGGTTCTGATCCGTCAAAGCACCGCTGTCAATGAAGGTGAAGTGGAAAAACTCGATAAGGCGGGGATCCCTTGGATAGTCGTGGATTATAACAGTCTGGAAGGATTGAAAAAAGCCGTTACCGTCACTGGCAATGTTTTTAACCAACCGGAACAGGCTGCCGGCTATAATGCTTATCTCCAAGCTACTCTGGAGTTGGTTTCCCAGCGGGTCAGTGAAATCCCTGAATCATCACGACTCCGAGTTTACCACGCGGTTAATGAGGCTGCCCGTACTGATCTTAAAGGTGACCTGAGCAATCAGATTACCGACGTTGCCGGAATCGTCAATGTTTCAACCCAGGGTGGCAGCCTGATCACTGATGCTGAAAAAACAATGACTACCCTGGAACAGATCTATGCCTGGAATCCCGATGCGATAATCGCCAACGATATCAACGCCAGCAACTATATGCTAACCGACCCAAAATGGTCTGGGTTACGGGCAGTGGCCAGCCAGAATGTCACCACCCTGCCAGTGGGCGTTTCCCGCTGGGGTCACCCCGGTTCGATGGAACCCCATATGGCCGCTCTTTTTATTGCCAAACACTTTTATCCAGAGCAATTTTCTGATCTTGATCTCAGCCAGACTACCAAAGATTATTATAAACAATGGTTTAACCTGGATCTCACTGACGCTGATGTATCTGTCATCCTATCCGGTGAAGGGATGCGTTTAGCCAAATAAATCAGCTGCATTTTGCTTTGCCAGCTTGCCAACCGAACCATAAGGGAAGGGTTGAATGCGTAAACAGTGTTTACACATTCAACCCTTCCCCTTATTTTTATTATTTATAGTTCAATAATTTCTCCCGGGTTCTCAAAGCCGTAACCCTTTAACTGAATCAGGGCTTCTTTGAATTCGTCAGATTTGAGAATCTGAATGAATAACTGAATTCGTGGATCCGATAAGTTTTCCCGTTTTACGACAAAATCATATTCCTCATCACCAATGGGAATAAAATCCAGATCCATCATGGCAGCAGCCGACAGCACGCCGATGCCGACATCACAGGATCCTGATTTCACCGCTGATGCCACCATCATGTGGGTGTTCATTTCCCGGCTATATCCCAGGATCTGTTGGGAATCCAAATTGTTCTTCTTCAACAGGTAATCCAACAATACCCGGGTTCCCGATCCCCGCTGACGGTTGACAAAACGGACATCCTCACGAATCAGATCATTAATATCCTGGATATTTTGGGGATTCCCCTTTGGCACCATCATCCCCTGGGTACGTTTGACCCCTTTGATCAAAACAACGTCATCATGCTCCAGATAACGTTTCAGATAAGCCAGATTGTAAATGCCGCTTTCCTCATCCAGGAGGTGTATCGGCGCCAAATGACATTCCCCTTTTTTAATCGCCATAATGCCTCCCAGACTGCCCACATGGGCGGAGGACAGGCTGATCATTTCACGATTTTTATGAATAATATTGGCCATCATGTCAATCAGCACATCATGACTGCCAATGGTAACCAGGGTATTTTCTATTTCCTCCTGGGAGCGCATCAAAATGATATCAACCAGCTCACCGGCTTCATACCCTTCAACATTTTTAGGAATTTTCAAAATACCGTCGGCATTAACCAGTGACATCGTGACCCCGGCACCCCGATCCAAAGGAGTCGCCACAAAGGTATTATTCACGCGGCCGCATTTCATCCGAACAAACTCCAGATGCTTCAGAGACGACATCAGCCGCTTAGATAAAACCGCTTTGATTGACAGCCCTTCAGACAGGATCTGGTGATTATAGGCATGAATCACCGGTTTTACAAAGTTTTCAAAAACAACGTAAGCCGACACCGGATAACCGGGAATGCCAATCACCGGTTTTCCCTCAACAATCCCCAGCACCACCGGTTTTCCTGGTTTGATGGCGACGCCATGAACAACCACCTGGCCCAGCTCGGCAATCAGATTGCGGGTATAATCTTCGGCGCCGGCTGATGAACCGGCTGAAATCAGCACCATATCATTTTCGGCAACCGCTTTTGTGATGGCATCTTTGATTAGCCCATAGTCGTCTTTAACCGTCGGATAACGCCGGGGCTCGCCCAGATATTCTTTAACCAGACCAGCAAACATATGGGTATTCGAGTCAATAATTTTCCCCTCAGCCATGGCATCTCCGGCTTCAACCAGTTCGCTTCCGGTGGGGATAATCCCGATCTTGGGTTTATTGATCACTTCAATTTCGGTAATCCCCCCGGCCAGCAGGGCCCCCATATCAATGGGGCGGATTTGGTGAAAAGCCGGGATGATTAATTCGCCGGCGACGATGTCCTCGCCAATCGGGCGGACATGCTGCCACAAGGCCACCGGCGTGTTAATGCTTATTTGCTCATCATCTTTGACGACTACATCCTCAATCATCACCACCGCATTAAACGGATCGGTGATAACATCCCCGGTATCCACAAAATTAAAGTCTTTATGCTTCATCAGCGTTTTAGGATGACGTTCATCCACACCAATCATTTCCATTGCATCCACGCAAATGCCATCCATCGCCGAAGCATTATAATAAGGTGACGATATTTTGGCAAAAACGGCATCCTTACTGATCCCTCCCTGGGATTCGATCACTGGCAAAACATGGCTCTGCAGTTCTTTTTTTTCAAAAGACAACCGTAACAGATACTTCTGGATTGCGACATCCAAATCTTCGTTGTTTAAATATAAATTCCGTTCATCTTTTTTAGCTGTATTTTCGGTATTCATCCAATCCCTCCATTTTTGACTGTGCGGTCAGATTTAACCGCTTATTTATTTAAAAGCAGTTCGACAAGGTTACATCTGTTTTTTTACTAACGCTAGATCAGAAAAAACTGACTTCCACCAGTTCCCCCCTGTTTTTACCTTCTTCATTTTCAGTTATTTCAATATAGCCATCTGAATAAGCCAACAAGGTAATCATTCCGGATTTGCCGTGGGTTGGCCGCACTTCAATTTGGCCGTCCACTTCCGTGATTTCAACCGTCTGAAAGGTCCGCCGACCCGGTGCCGCATGAACATTTTCCATTAAACGACCCTGAACCGTCTTATACTTGTATAAATCCCGGCCATAGTACAACGCCATAAACTCCCGGAGCATCACCATAAAAATAATAATCGCCGATACCGGCTGTCCCGGCAATCCTACCACCGGCTTACCGTCAACCTTTCCCAAAATAGTCGGTTTCCCCGGTTTTATCGATAAACCGTGTAAGAGTACCTCACCCAGACTATCGATGACCTTGACGGTATAATCCTTTTCTCCCATCGAACTGCCGCCGGATAGAATAACCATATCGCTGGTTTTCAGACCCCGATCCACGGCATTCTTAATCGTCTCAAAATCGTCTTTGACATAGCTCTTTGAAACAACTTCGGTACCAAAGCGTTTCGCCACGGCATTCAATGCCGCCTGATTAATATCGACAATTTCGCCCAGTTGGGGGATCGTTCCCGGCGGAACAATCTCATCACCGGTAGAAATAATCTGCAACCGGGGTTTTCTGTATACCTCAACCTGAAGATGACCTAATGCCGATAGCACCCCCAGATCCTGGGGTCTTAAAAAGTGGCCTGCTTTAAGCACTACCTCGCCAATGCTGACATCATCCCCAATGAGCATCATATTTTCGTTAGCACCAGCATTGCAATAAACAGCCAAGTCCCGTTCGCCCAATTTCTCGGTATATTCAATCATCACCATCGCTTCGGTTCCTGCTGGGATCATCCCGCCAGTGGGAACATAAGCGGTTTCTCCCTGATTTAAGATTAAATCAGTGGCTTTCCCCATCGGAACCTCGCCGATAATTCTTAAAAAACCGGGGATGACATTTGATGCCCCCTGGACATCCGTCAGTTTTACCGCATAGCCATCAACAACCGATCGATTAAAATGAGGTACATTCACAGTTGAAACAATGTCGGTTGCGAGTACTCGTTCCATTGCATCATCAATGCTGATTTTCTCTGTTACCAATTTCAAATGGCTGAAGGCGTGGTCGATTATTTCCTTCATTTCATTGATGGTTTTTACCTTTAGCAATTCCATATCCGTCTCCTTAATCTGTTATTTATCCAAACAATTATCCGATTCCATCTGCTCATCACTTAAAGCTATCACATCAAATGATATTTTTATTGCATTATAACACAAAATAATGTAGTATGTTAAAACTCCAAAGTTTAATCTATCTAAGTTATTTCACTATGATCTTAAACCCGTAGGGTATGATCGGAAACAATCATCTCTCCCATAGTGGAAAAGAGGCTTAACAAGACTTTGCCCGTGTTATTTTGTATATATAATTTTCACAAATATACTTGCAAAAAGACCACTCCCGGTTGAGGAATGGTCTTTTTTCCTTTAACGTCCCTGAGTTTTATTTATTTGCAACCGAAATAATATAAATTGAGACACCTCCTTTTAGACTAATTGTTTTTCACTTTCAATTTGATACTTATTAATTTTGTTGTACAAGGTATTTCTCTGAATGCCTAAGGCATTGGCCGCTTTGGTGATGTTTCCTTCATATAATTTCAAAATCCGTTTGATATGCTCTTTTTCAATATAACTCATAT
>JAKLQL010000147.1 GCA_022013395.1 Acetobacterium sp. | reverse complement strand
GTGAAATATAACCGAATTTTTGGGTATTTTATAGAAGTAACCAAAAGTAATTTCGATCAAGTGCCGGATGACTACATCCGCAAGCAAACCCTGGCCAATGCCGAGCGTTATTTTACCCCGGAACTCAAGGAAATGGAAAATAAAATTCTCGGCGCCCAGGAAGGGCTGCTGCGTTGTGAAACGCAAGTGTTTCAGGAAATTCGCGACAGTCTGCTGGAACAAATTCCCAGGATTCAGCAAAAAGCCCGGGAAGTGGCTGAACTGGACGCCATCTATTCACTGGCCACGGCGGCCCTTCAGAACCAGTATGTTTGCCCGGAAATAACCGATGAGCAGACCTTGACAATCAAAAATGGTCGCCATCCGGTGGTGGAGGACATGATTGGCACCAATCATTTCATCGGCAATGACTGTACCTTAAATAATGATGATCAGCAGCTGTTAATCATTACCGGCCCAAACATGGCCGGGAAGTCCACATTTATCCGACAGGTGGCGATCATTACTTTGATGGCTCAAATCGGCTCCTTTGTACCGGCTGACTCGGCAAATATCGGCGTGGTCGATCGGATTTTCACCCGAGTTGGCGCCAGCGACGATTTGGCCAGCGGTCAAAGCACCTTTATGGTAGAAATGACCGAGGTGGCCAATATTTTAAAAAACGCCACCAACCGCAGTCTGGTGATCCTCGACGAAATCGGTCGGGGCACATCCACCTTTGACGGCATCAGCATTGCCTGGGCAGTGGTGGAATATCTTCATAATAGTGACAGCGTTGGTGCCAAGACCTTATTTGCCACTCACTATCATGAACTCACCGAACTGGAATCGTTAAAATCAGGAATCAAAAACTACAGTATCCGCTTAAAAGATACCCCCGACGGGGTCATCTTTTTAAGAAAGATCATCCCCGGCCCGGCTGACCAAAGCTATGGTATCGAAGTGGCAAAACTGGCCGGTTTCCCAGCGGGCGTCACCAGACGGGCGCAGGAAATTCTGGGGCATCTGGAATCCGGTGAGGATACCTACCGGCAGGAGTTGCTGGTGGCGGAGCCCACCGTTTTATATGGTGGCAAGGGTAATCAATTAAATTTCTTCGATGTCGCAAAAGGCATGACCGCCGAAGAAGAAGCCGCATTAGGAACCATCCGCGAATTGAAAATTGATGAAATGAGTCCCATTGAAGTCATGAATGTTATTGATCAATTAAGAAAAACGATAAGGTGATAGGGGAATCTATGAAAACCAAAGAATGTAAACAAATCGTCAAGCGATTGATGAAAGAAAGACTGTACCAGCAAATGACCTTTGATCAATTGGCAGAATTTATGGATCTTTCCAAAAAGAAAGATCGGCAAATGCTGACCCATGTGCTTAAAGAGCTAAATCTTAAAACCAATGATGGTAAAGACCGAAAAAAACCAGAAAAAGATCGACCAACGCCAGATAAGGTTAATAATTTCAATAATAATAGAACTAAAATCGATGACGATTCACCTAAAATAGAAGGCGTTCTCCGAGGCAACCAACGTGGCTTTGGTTTTGTTATTCCCGACTATAGTATTTTTTCAGAAGATATCTACATCCATGAAAAAAACCTTTATGGTGCGCTGGATATGGATAAGGTAAGTGTCCGCATTACATCTGAGCCGGGCGATAAACGACCGGAAGGCGAAGTAGTTGAGATCATTGAACGGGGACATAAGAAAATTATCGGCCGCTACGAAAAAGGCAAGGGTTTTGGCTTTGTCATTCCCGATAACGATCGGCTCTGCAAGGACATTTTTATCCCAGACCGTCGGGGAAACAAAGCAATCACCGGCGATAAGGTTGTAACCGAAATTCTCACCTGGTCGGATCGGGGCAAAAATCCAGAAGGGGCAATCATCGAAATACTCGGTAATGAAGCAGAACCGGGCATCGATATTCTTTCGGTTTTAAAAGAATATGATATTCCCATGGATTTTTCAGCCGAAGTCGAACAGGCAGCCGAACAATTATCCGATAAAATTTCTGAGCAGGAACTGGAAAAACGAAAAGATCTGCGAAATGAAATCATTGTCACCATTGATGGCGACGACGCCAAGGATTATGATGATGCGGTTTCGATCAGTAAAAAAGACAATGGCAATTTTGTGCTGGGAGTCCATATTGCGGACGTCAGCCATTATGTCAAACAAGGCGATGCCATCGATGAGTCTGCTTTGGAGCGGGGTACCAGTGTCTATGTGGTCGATCGGGTGGTACCGATGCTGCCGTTTAAGCTTTCAAACAATGTCTGTAGTCTGGTGCCCGATAAAGACCGACTGACCTTCTCTTGTGAAATGGAAATCGACGCAAAGGGACAGGTTGTGGATTACCGCATATTCAAATCAGTGATCTGCTCAAAATCCCGGATGACCTATCGGCTGGTGGCAGAGCTGTTAGCAGGTACCGGAAATCAGCCCAACCGACTGGAACCGTTTAGAGAAGAGCTGACCCTAATGGATGAATTGCATGAGATTCTGCGGGTCAAACGGCGACTCAGTCGGGGAGCCATCAATTTTGATTTCCCGGAAGCCAAGATTGTTTTGGACAAAACCGGCTTCCCCGATAAGATCATCATTGATGACCGCTTGGTCTCCCATCGGATCATTGAAGAATTCATGCTAATCTGCAACGAAACCATTGCTGAGCACGTATCAAAACTGGATGCGCCGTTTATTTTCAGAAACCATCCCGAACCCCATCCGGAGAAATTGATCGCTTTTCGCACCTTTATTAATCGCTATGGTTTTAAGTTGGGCAAAAATGATGATCAGGTGCCATCCGGGGAAGACTTCCAGCAATTGGTGGAAGACATTCAAGGAAAAAATGAAGAACGGGTTATTACTCTGCTGATGTTGCGAACCATGCAACAGGCTGTTTATGAAGGTCATAATCTGGGACACTATGCCTTGGGCGCCAGTTTCTATACCCATTTCACCTCACCGATTAGGCGTTACCCAGATCTCTTTGTCCATCGCTATCTGGCCAAAGCCATATTTGGTAAGATCAATAAGCGCTCGATGGAGTATCTGCAGAAAAATATCGAAAACATTGCCAGTCATGCCTCTGAAACAGAACGCCGGGCAGAAAACATTGAACGGGAAATCACTAAGCTGAAAATGACCGAATATCTAACCAGACATATCGGGGAAGAATTTGTGGGCAGAATCAGTGGTGTGACCTCATTCGGATTCTTTGTTGAGCTGGAAAACACCATCGAAGGGTTAGTAAGGCTACAGGATCTCAAGGATGATTATTATAATTATGATCCCGATCTGCATCAGCATATTGGCGAACATCGTGGCAAAATTTATCGGCTTGGTCAGGAAATTAAGATCAAAGTTGCCAAAGCCGACATAAGTGCCAAACAAATTGATTTTGAACCAGTTGAATAATTAAGAAAAGCATGCTATAATAGAAAACTAGCTAAGAAACAGAGGAGTTGCGCATGGGAGAAAATATTAAGATTGTGGCCAAAAACCGAAAAGCACGTCATGATTTTACCATTGAAGATACCTATGAGGTGGGTCTGGTTTTGTCTGGGACGGAAGTAAAATCGATCCGGGGCGGAAAAGTCAGCCTGAAGGAAAGTTTTGCCGATATTTTTAACGGTGAAATTTTCGTTTATCAGATGCATATTGATCCATATGAGCAGGGGAATATTTACAATAAAGACCCTTTGCGCATCCGTAAGCTCCTGATGCATAAACAGCAGATCACCAAACTGATCGGGCTGAAGCAGCGGGAAGGCTACACTTTGGTACCACTGACCCTATACTTTAAGGATGGCCGGGTTAAAATGGAACTGGCTCTGGCCAAAGGCAAGAAGCTTTATGATAAGCGTCACGCCATCGCCGAGCGGGATTCAGACCGACGGATTCAAAAAAGTATGCGGCACAATGGCTAGTTAATTATTTGGGGGCGTACTGGTTTCGACGGGGGTTTTGAAGCTTGAGTAGCGAGTCGATGTTGCTGATCATCGTAAAAAGTGGCGCATAAATATAAACGCAAAAACAGAAAAAAGTTACGGGTTAGCTTTAGCAGCGTAATTCGCTCTAAAGTTTAATACTAAGACTTCGCAGCATAATTAATGCTGCACGCCTCCCATCTCAACCTGTGGTTTTGGGTTTCGGCGTTCATTGAAGCAGGGAACCGTTTTTGGTAGTGTCTCGCACCATTAACGATCAAGAGGCTGGTTCCTCTTTTTCTATGTCATTGGAGAAAGAGGGGGATGAGAAAATAAACAATGACTGCACTCGGAGAAGCTCCTGTGAATGGATTTTCGGACAGGGGTTCGACTCCCCTCGCCTCCACCAAAAAATGAATAAAAAGAAACAATTAAGCGGTTAGATAGTGATATCTGGTCGTTTTATTTTTGAAAAAACTACGGCACACAAGTTCCTAAAACATTTTTTTCATGGCAAGACCTTTCTTGACTATGTTGTTACAGCACAGTTTATAATGACATAGATCAGTATAAGGTAGCTATATCAGCATTCGTCGCTTCATTTCTGTGCGGATATGTAATGGTTCTAAACACTTGCATTTATCCCCAAAATGGATTGTCAACACATTTTTAGACAGCTTTTTTGTGGGCTAGTTTCCGATAAGCTGCTGATGTGAGATACTCCAATGATGAGTGAATCCGAATGTTATTATACCAGTTGACATATTAAATCATAATTATTGCGCTTATTTATTTTTCGTAATAGCGGCCTGAATGAGTGGTTAGAAAGTCAGGCAAATGATGGATACCGGACCAATTCCTAATTCGAGATTGTAAAAGTGGGTGCTTTGTTTGACAGACCAACGCCGAGGATGGTGGTAACGGAAAAAATATGTAGTAGTGAATAATATTTGAAAAAGATCGGAAACTATGTCCGTCATAAACTAACAATGGCTTTAATACACAGTTTTACTGCTGATTTGTATCGATAGGATAGGGGTTGAATTCCCCCTCTAGCTTCAGTAAGAATCTCGGAGAGTTCCTCATTTTTTTATTAAGATAAAAGTTAGTTTGGCAAAAAAAGTATTTATTATGAACTGTAATAAAGACGGATTCCGAGACTGATCAGCCACTGAGGAAATTTACAAGATATCCTTTTGGGATGAATACCACTATTGGCTAAAACACTTTATTAATATTCTTTTTTTTCTTAGTAGGAGATAAAAGTCGGATATTCACCATCGGAAGGGTCTCCAATATTGCATAGGCTTTTTTAGTTTTCTCAATGATAAAATCGCTTGTAAACCCTAAGTATGCCCAGCGCATAATATCTATAGCATCTATAATATCCTCATGGGTAAAATGGCCTTTGTATGGAACTTCTT
>JAKLQL010000146.1 GCA_022013395.1 Acetobacterium sp. | reverse complement strand
CGGATTAAACTGCTGAATTATGCTAATCAAGAAGCTGAAAGCTATATCATTGAGGATGATTATGACAGTGAATTTCGCTACAATGAAAAGCCCCTGCCGTCACTTCAAAGTATTGATAGTAATGGCAAGGTCATTTATATCGGTACCTTTTCAAAATCCATTGCTCCGTCAATTCGGATTAGTTATATGGTTTTACCTGAGGTTTTATTAAAGAATTATCTGAAAATTGCGGATGCAATCAGTTCTCCGGTTTCCAGTCTGGAGCAGAAAATGATTGCCGCTTTTATTGCCGATGGTGTTTTCGAAAAGCATGTCAACAAAATGAGAAAAGTTTACAAAGAAAAGCGGATTGTTTTAATGAATGCTTTAAAACAATGGGGTAATCGGGTTAAAATAACTGGTGAGAATGCCGGTCATCACCTTCTGGTACAGCTGAACAACGGACTGACAGAGGAGGAGATGTATGTGCGTGCTTTAGATGGTGGCGTTAAGGTTTATCCGGTTTCCCCTTATTTTATCCACGGACTTCCAGAAAATTATCGAAGCATGGTATTGTTGGGATATGGTTCATTAACCGATACCGAAATTTACGAGGGAATTGATATCCTCAAAAAAGTTTGGAAATTATAGAAATAGTTTATTTTGACTGCCGTTAATCGAAGAGTAAAGTTTAATTTTTACTCTTTTTTTTATTTTCCAATAATGGTAATATCAAATAAAAAGAGATAGGGGATTAAAAGTGGGAAATAAAAGCAAATCAGTCAAGCAGCTAAATAATGTGTCAGGCTTTACATTGATGGAAATTATTGTCGTGATTGCTATTTTAGGAGCGCTGGCAGCTTTGGCAATCCCACAGTTTACTGGTGTTCTTGAAAACGCTCAGAAAAAAACAGATTTAGCGAATATTCGAATTGTTGAAAGTGCGATTGAACTTTATCAAGCTGAAATTGGAAAGATACCAGCAAGTGTCGATTCCTTTAATGAATTGATCACCGAACTGAATCGGGTTGGTTATATTAAAAGTACGGAATTGCTGGCCGTTAGTAAAGGAAAAAGCTTCAGTTACGATGCGGTGACAAACAAGATAACATTGATCGATGCGGTGAAATAAAAACACATAGAATGTAAACGAATACAAAAGTGGGTTATTTAGAGAGATCATGAATAAAAAGAGTATGAATAAAAAAATTCTAAGATCTAAAAATGGTTATACGATTATGGAATTATTGATTTCGTTGTCGATTTTGTCACTGCTCATCGTAGCCATGCTTACGACGGCATTTGGCAGCGGTGATCGCATAAGCAAAGACGCTTATGAGTCAGAATGCGAGCAAATTCTCTTTACGTTGCTGGAGTATCAAAATGAAGCAATCATGGATGGTTATCGCCGGCAGGTTCGATTTTTGGATGGCAGCGTTCAAGTTTCCTGGACAAAAGATCGGGTGAATCATAAAGTTTATGTACCGGTGAAAACATTGACGTTTTCTGGAGATTTTACTGGAGCTGCGGTTTTAAATCTTTATGAACATGGAACGGTATCCCAGGGTGGGACACTCTATCTAACCAGTTTAGATGGGGCTGTCAAAAAAATTGTTGTTCAGGTTGGTAATGGAAGGATTTATTTAGATGGCCCATAGAATCAGCAAAATCGGCAAGCAGCTACAAAAATCCCGAAATGGGTATACATTGGTAGAAGCGATTATTGCCATCGCGGTTTGTGGATTTGGTTTGGCCATGATTTTAGGGCTCTATGGAATGGCAATCAAAACAGAAATGGTATCCAAAACAATTTATGAACAGTCGCTGGAAATCAATAGTATCACCGACGAGATTAATTTAAGTTTAATGGATGGTACAGCCCGAAGTCTTAGTGAACACGTTGATTTTATTTTAAAAAGCAATTATCCCGACTATCAGCTGCAAGAAATCAAACAAGAAACCCAAACTAATTTATATCAGCTTAAGATTTTACACAAAGGTCTTAACAGTAGGGATAAGGAATTTGATATTAAAATATTCTGGAGGCAAGATGAGACACCAGATACTTAGAAAAAATCAAGGTTTTTCGCTGATTGAAGTTCTGACATCGTTGATGGTTATTTCATTGGTGCTTGGGCTACTCTTGTCGGGTCTCATCTTTGTGAACACCATTAAAGAAAAAACGCAAATTAATCAGAAATTATTTTACAGTGAGCGATATCTTAATTTATATTTTCAAAAACAAATTTTGAAATCTGAAACAATTTATTTTGTAAACAACCGGATTTATCTCCAGGATATGGAAAATCCGGATTTGTATTATAATTATTATCAATATAATAATGGTTTTTTACGTCGGTATAAGGTCTATAAAAATGGTTTGAACCCGATTGGATCAGGAGGAAACAGTCAATTTGCCGATAATATTAAGTCATTTTCGCTGACCTTGGGGGCAAATAAAGAAATTCTGCTGAACTACACACTGGCCATTGACGGCGAAATCTATCAACGGGAGACGACCATTAAACATGGAAGAACGGTAGTAATATTATGAAAAAGACATTGTGTGGAGAAGATGGATTTATACTGCCATTGGTTTTGGTGGTAATCGCGCTGCTGGCTGGGGGTGTGGCTTATATTCTAACTCAGGGAATGGCAGAGTTGCAAGCAAACACGTTAAATCAGGATTATCAGCTATGTATTTTGACAGGAAAAAATGCAATGGCGATCCTCCAGGCCGAGCTTGAAGATGATGTAAATTATAGCGGTACAAATGGCAAGGTGTCTGATGAGAATGGCGGCACATACCAGATACGTGTTTTTAAAACCTCAGAAAGTCTGCGCTATGTGGAAGTGGAAAGCGATTATAAAACCTATCAAAAGAAATTCGCTGGTGAAATAGAACTGAAGGCTGAAGGGGCAGGATCGCTAAAAGGTTCGATTGTTAAGTTTAATTGGAAGATGTTGGGGGCAGTTTGAAAATGAGCAAGAAACTATGGATTGTGGACCTGGGTATAAATCTAACAAAAATAGTAGTCGGATTTGCTGAAGATTCGGGCCGGGTCCATATCGAAGATATTCGCATTGAAAAAACACCGGGAAATTATTGCGAAAACACACAAACGATGGGGGCATTTTTGCGACCGCTTTTAAAAGGATATCGACGTAAAGATGAATTGATGTTGTTAATTAACCATAAAGAGGTGCTGGTGGGTACGTTTACCTTTCCAATGATGACTTTACAAGATGTGGAAGATGCTATTTATTGGAAGATGCAGTTGCTTGTATCAGGAAATATCAATAATTGGCGAATTGATTTTACCGCCAGAGAACGAACCCAGCGATTGGAATATCTGGGGATTGATGATAAAAAACTGGATGTGTTGGGGGTTGGGGTTGAAAAAGCTCGCTTAAGGTGGTATTACAGAATTTTCAAGAAATCAGGGTTTGTTTTAAAATCAATTGTTCCCCAGTTTTATGCCTACACCAGCCTGATGAATGCGGATGACGATCATCCAACGTTGATTATTGATATGGGAAAAACCGGTGCCCGGATTTTTTATTATAACCAGGGTTCGCTGATTGAAAATCATCACATTGAGCTTGACCCCGGCTGGGATGGAGAAACCTATCTACTGCAAATCATAAAAGTCGTTGGGGAAGTCCGACAGTCCCCTTTGGGTTATGCAAAAGGCTATGAAAATGAGGCTATTTATATAATGGGTGGCGAAAGCCTGCATGCCGGAGTTTGGGACTATTTAAGCCGAAGCATCGAAAAGAGCGTTCTTCCGACTTATTTTCTTTTGGATGAGCGGGAGGAACTGATTTTTCCGCGGCTGATGACCAGAGCAGAACTCTGTTTAATTACACCTGGCGTGTGTGGACTGATTAAGTGGGCTCAGATCAACAGCAGTGGTGAGCGGCAATGAAGGAGGAGATGAATTTATTACCGCTGGATCTTCCGAAAAGGAAACGGCCAAATCAGCCTAAACGAAAAGGGTTGGTATTTACTTTGGGAGCAGTTTTGATTTTGCTGGCTATTTATGGAACGTTGTTTTTCCTGGATTGGTCCTGCCAGAATGAGATTAAAAGAGTTGAAGAAAACATCGATAGCAAATCAGAATATCAGATTATTTATACGAATTTAACTTTTCAGAATGAGGTTCTGAAAGATCGGACCCATATTCAGGAATCCATTAATAGAAATAAAGATCTGCCTCTTAAAGCGCTAGCTCAAATACACAATGCGATCCCAGATGGGCTAATGGTATTAAACTATGTATTTCGGGATGATATGATGACTATTTCAGGAGAAACCCCAAAAAAAGAAACCATCCTGGAGTTTAAGGAAAAACTGACTGTTGTTGATTTGTTTAAGGCGATCAATTTGGTCAATACCAGTACAAAACAGCAAACAGCAGGTGATCATAAAAATCAGATTAATGAGGAAATCTGGCAATTTACGTTTGATATTCAAATGAATGAGGTATAATAATTGAGTAGAAACAATGTGGAGCGTTTTGATCAAAAAAACGATCCTAAAAAAGATGAGTCTCAAAAAAGTAAGAAAATAAGAATTGAAAAATGGATTGTTTTAGGGGCTTTATTGGTTATCTTAATGGCTCTGTTTGTAATACCAAAATATAAAGCCTATGCTAAAAACAAAGAAGTATTGGCAGAAAAGATCAGTTATAGCATGGCGTTACCCGATGAAATGTCAGAAGAAACCTATTTGGAAGAACTGAAGCGTATTGGGGATCAACTTGACGTCAGTAAAAAAAGTCTGCCGGAAAATATTGATACCATCAGACTCTATGAGGTGGTGGCAAAAAAAGCCGAATCCTGCCAGTTGGGATTGATCTCGGTAAAATTTGAACAAGCT
>JAKLQL010000145.1 GCA_022013395.1 Acetobacterium sp. | reverse complement strand
TTGTCCAATTATCAAAAATAGTTGTTTTAAATTTACGGTACATCCATAACTCATAAGCAAGACAGAAAAATTCTGAAATGATAAAGCCATACCAAACCAGATTAAGTCCGCCCATTTGAGCCAATACAAACGACACCGGCAGTAGCACAATCATCTGTCGGATAAAAGATGCCACCATGCTGACATAGGCTTTGCCGATGGCCTGAAAACTGACACTAATCATAATCGATACGCCGGCAACGGGAAATGCCAAACTAATCGCTCTGAGACAGTGAACCCCAATCTCCATCATTTCCGGGGAAGGGTTGAATGCCATCATAATCTGGGATGGGAAAATCCAAAACAGAACGGTGCCCAGACACATAAAAGCAAATGCTGCCGTAACCGCTACTTTTAGGGTTTCATAAAACCGGGCCTGATTTTTGGCACCAAAGTTGAAGCCGAAGATCGGCATGGCGCCTTGTCCTAAACCAAAAATTGGCATAAAGATAAAGGATTGAACCTTGAAATACACCCCAAAGACTGCCACCGCCGACATCCCAAAGCCTGCCAGAATCAGATTATAGCCGGTGATCATTAATGAACCCAGACCCTGCATAATGGCCGCCGGCAAACCGACTTTAACAATATCTTTAACAATCGCACTTTCATAATGATAGGTTTTATAATCCAGTTTCAGATAATTATGTTTTCCCTTGAAAACAACCAGCAGCATATAAATCATACCCAGCATTTGCCCCGAAACGGTTGCGATGGCGGAACCCGCCACGCCCAAGGCCGGAAAGCCGATCAAACCAAAAACCAGAATCGGATTGAGAATGATATTTGAAACCGCACCAATAATTTGACCAATCATCGGTTTAATCATTTCACCGCTACCCTGAAGGGTGGCAAAAGCCGCCTGGGTAATAATGCTGCCAAAAGCAAAGATGGTTACGATCAGCAGATAAATCCGTCCTTCAGAAATAATCAGGGCGTTATCGGTAAACAGCCGGATAAATGGTTCTGAGATAAAGTAACCCATCACCGCCAGCGCAATCGATAAAACGATGGCAATGATAAAGCCATGCTCAGCGACGTTAGCAGCTTCACTTTTTTTATTTTCGCCTAAACGTCGGGAGATGGCCGAGTTAATCCCCACACCCATTCCCACAAAGCAGGAAATAATTAAAATTTGAATCGGAAAGGCCAGCGAAACCGCGGTCAGGGCTTCTTCCCCGACCTGGGCGACAAAGATGCTATCCACCACATTATACATGGCTTGAATCATCATTGAAATAATGGCGGGCAATGACATTGAGAAGAGCAGCTTGGGAATCGGAACCGCTCCCAGTTTACTGCCTTTTTTTTCTTTTGCGTCTTTCATCTAGTTGAAGACACCTCCTTTTTCGTTTAAAATAACCAGCCGTTTAATATGGCTTGGTACAAAGAAAAACCTGGATCAAGGACAAGATCAGCCTTACACCCAGGTTTAATTTATGCTCTTGTTATTTTTTCTTTTTTGAAATTTCGACTTTAACTTTTCGTTCTTTGATTACTTTGCCGTTTAATTTCTTTTCTACTTTTTTTGCCTGTTCTTCATCCACATCAACAAAGGTAAATTTATCATACATATCGATGTTTCCCACAGCTGAAGATGGAATACCACATTCGCCACAGATCGCACCTAAGATATCACGTTTTTGAGCATGATCCTTTTCACCAACACTGATGAAAAGACGTTTGGTTTTTTCTGGACCGGCTCTTCTGGAACCACCGTCTCTGGATCCGCCATCCCGGCGACCCCGACCGTCTCGGTTATCACGACCGTCGCGGCGTGGCGCTGAATCGGTTCGTCTCGGACGTCGTTCCACGGTGTTAAGATCTTCGGCTTCAGAAAGCGGCAGTTGCGCCTGCAGTAGTACCGCTGCAATGGTTTCGGCAGTATAGCCTTTTTCAACCAGTTCATCAATGATTTTTACATAGGTATCTAAGGTACCCTTTTCAGATCCCTTATCCGCCCGAATCTTAAACCGTTCGTGGAAGTGAGCAATCTTGATGTCATTAATGACTTCACTGGTTGGAATTAAATCCCGTTCAATACTTTTTTTCGTATAATCAGTGATCTTCTTTAATCTGAATTGATCTCTGGATCGCGCCAGCGTCAGGGAAATTCCGCTTTTCCCTGCCCGGCCAGTTCGACCAATCCGATGGACATAATATTCTTCATTATCTGGCACATCGTAGTTAAACACGATATCCACGTCATCCACGTCGATCCCGCGGGCTGCCACATCGGTAGCCACCAGAATATTCAGTTTACCGCGGCTGAAATCTTTTAAAACCGCCATTCGGGACATCTGACGCATGTCGCCATGGATTTTATCCACTGAGTAACCCAGTTTTTTAAGATCATCGGTGATCTCATCCACATATTTTTTGGTGTTACAGAAAATAAGGGATCGTTGGGGTTTGTAAACATCCAGCAATCGGGTTAACGCTTCGAACTTGTGGTGATCGCTGATGTTAAAATATTTTTGTTCAATACTGGTTGCCACCATATTTTTAGGTGAAATTTCAACCAGAACCGGATTTTTCTGATAAGTTTCGGCGATTTTTAAAATCGGCTTCGGCATCGTTGCTGAGAATAACACGGTTTGAATTTCATGGGCGATTTCGTCAAGAATTAACTCGATATCCTCTCGGAATCCCATGTTTAACATTTCATCGGCTTCATCTAAGACCACCATGGCAACATCGTTTAATTTCAATGTTTTTCGTCGCATATGGTCCATCACGCGGCCGGGCGTGCCGACAACAATCTGAACGCCGGATTTAAGATCTCTGATTTGGCCTTCAATCGAAGCCCCGCCAAAGATTGGTAAAACTTTTACGCCTTTAAAATATTTGATTACTTTTTTAAATTCGTCTGAGACCTGTACTGCCAACTCTCGGGTTGGGCATAGAACTAAAACTTGTACTTTCTTTATAGAAGGGTCAAGCTTTGTAATGGCTGGAATAGCAAACGCTACCGTTTTACCGGTTCCTGTTTGCGATTTTCCAATGAGGTCTCCTCCCATCATCAATTGTGGTATCGCTTGCTCCTGGATTTCGGTCATTTCTACAAAGCCCATTTCTTCGATGCCTTGTAGCAGTTGTTCATTAATTTCTAATTCTGTAAATTTCATTTAGTATCCTTTCTCGAATATATAACACCTAATTTTAAACCAACTTAACAAATAAAGCAAGTTTTATTTAATTGTTATTAAGAAATAATGCTTATCGTTCACGTAAACTTTTAATAATTTCCGGTTTGGCACCTTTGCATAAATTTTATAGTCAGGTTATGGTCACATGGTGTATAATCTGCTTATAAACATATCATGTGTTTATCTTATTCATTCATACTGAGATTATGAATAATTTTTGGAGGAAACACCATGTCTACTTTTGGAACACGATTAAAACGACTGCGAATTAATAAGGATATGACACAGCAGGATTTTGCTGAACATTTTGATTTAAACAAGAGCTCGATTTCCAAGTATGAGAAGGATAAAAACCTTCCTGAAAACCAATTACTGGTTGAAATTGCCGATTATTTTGATGTATCGGTCGACTACCTACTCTGTCGAACTGACAACTCTACCTCACTCAATGATGCCAAGCTCAAATCCGAGGGTTCATTGAACTCAGCCGAACAATTAGTTAAACCGCTGGATATGAAAGACCTGTTGGGGCTGTTCGGATATGCCATGACCAGTGAAGAGGGTAAAAAAGAAATTCTC
>JAKLQL010000144.1 GCA_022013395.1 Acetobacterium sp. | reverse complement strand
TTTGCTTTTTATAATTTTCAATAATTCTACCTTTTCTATGTTCTTGAGTATTATATTAGCATAGTCTTTTTAAGACTATCTAAATTCATTTCCACATGCGCTAATAATAAATTTTTTTAAGATTGTTTCACAGCTTCCTTGCAAGGGTATTATAAAATTAGAAGACTATTCTAAAACGTATTTTAAGGAGAATTTAACAATGTTAGAACGAATAAAGAAAGAAATCGAAAAAAAGAAAACTGAAGATGGCCAAACAGATTCTGATAGCTTAAGCATCACTTTAAATGTAACTGAAGCCCAAAAACAAAAATTTTTGCAAGATGTCGAAAATGAAAGTCTGGACGAAGCCTGGAATTGGGATATTATCGGTGATGAGTTACGCGTCAACTATAAAAAAGAAAAAGAAACGCCAACAGATTAAAATACTTCTGTCATTAAATCTGATTGGCGGTATAAAAAAGTTATTTTCATCGATCGATTGGATTTGTTTTTACACCTTTATCAAATATTCGGTTCGATGAAGCCCCAATGCTTGGGTTTCCCAAATTTGGGTATTACTACTTCAAGAACCAAAATATTAAATACCAGGAGGAACAAAATGACCGGTGATTCACTTAAAGCTAAAGTAATCTCTGCAAAATTGTTAACCGCGGTGGACGAGATCATGATCAAAAAATTTGAGCTTCCCGAAAACCATTCGGATATCGGTATTTTTACCACCGAAACCGACGAGGTCGGCTATGTGGCCATTGATGAGGCCACCAAAGAAGCCAATATCACGGCAGCTTATGCACGCTCAAGCTACGGCGGGGTTGGCTGCGAAAACGGCGGCCAGATGCTGGGGGTTATCTCCGGCACTTCGATTGACGATGTGAAAGCCGGGCTGAATTATATCGTTGATTTTATCAGCCGCAAGTCTGGCTTATACAGTGCCAATGACGATGGCAGCATTACCTATTTTGCCCAGACCATTGCCAGTATCGGCAGTTATTTTTCTAACCGGCTAAATCTGCCCAAAGGAACCGCCATTGCCTATGTAGCAGCACCACCTCTGGAAGGAATTATCGGTGTGGATGAGGTTCTCAGAACCACCGAGGTAACAGTAGTTGAATTTTGGGACACCCCAACAACGACAAACCGCAGCGGGGCCATTTTTACCGGCACCTCCTCAGACTGCGATGCCGCCTGTCGGACTTTTGCCCAGGCCGTAATCAAATGTGTCAAAAAACAAGTTGATATATAAAGTGCGGTATTTTTATTTTAATACCGCTGGTTACTGGCCACAAACCACTTGGCAATCTCTGTTTATAGAAATAGCAATGGCATTGAGAATAAATAAACTTTTAGTTGCTATTTGCCAGAGATAGTGATATGATTATCAAAAGAAGAATTGCTATGTAAATAGAGAATAATAATTCATGGAAGCGAAGACTGTCTGACCTTATTTGGACGCTTTAGTCAGACATGAGTGAATAGCGTAACCGGCCATCTGGCCGGTTTTTTGTTTCAACAGCAAAGTTGCGCCGCAACAATTAAATAGAAATTCTTGGAAGCGAAGACTGCCTGACCTTATCTGGACGCTTTAGTCAGGCACGAGTGAATAGCGTAACCGGCCATTGGCCGGTTTTTTTGTTTCAAGATAAGTAGACCCTGGTTTTTAATTATTGAATTCATATGAATAGGAGGTGGTAAATAATCAGTTTGGTACAGATAGCCTTTGTTTTGCTCGATTTAACAGGAATTAAAGACATAAAAGTCAGTAATACTTAAGGAGGAAAATGAAATGACTGATAAATTAATGTCTAAACGACAATCAAATCATAAAAAAGTTGGATTAAAGACTTTAGTTATGATGCTGTCGCTTTTTATGATCTTTTCGTTATCTGCATTTGACGTTTTCGCTGACAGTTCTGGGGTGCATAGCGCATCGACCGTCACAGGCTGGACAAATCCAAATAATTCGACTGTTTCCGACAACGTGTACAGTACCTTAACATACCCGAGCAACCTTTCTTCGACCCAATTCGGCTTTTCAATCCCTGAAGGATCGACAATTAATGGTGTTGAAGTGCAAGTCGAAAGGTATATTAATAATTGGTACTCCAGTTATGCGGACAGCATGGCCTGTCTGATCATCAATGGAGCCCCAAATTATAATTCTAACCGCGCTGTTTTGTGGACCTACTGGTCACGATTCACTGAAGAAACAAAAGTATTCGGTGGCCCCACCGATCTATGGGGTATGACCTTAACTCCGGCAGATATCAACAATGGCGGATTTGGCTTTTTACTGAGCCCAGTAAAATCTGGTTCTGGGGTAACGGCTTTTGTTGATTATATCGGCATGACCGTTTACTATACGCCGCCAGCCACTGACACCACCCCGCCGGTTATCGCATCCCAGAGTAACATGTTCGTCGAAGCGACCGGTGCCAACGGGGCAATTGTCAATTTTACACCAACAGCAACCGATAATGTTGACCCATCTGTAACTGTTGTCACATCCCCCGCATCTGGCTCGCAGTTCCCCATTGGGACAACTACAGTAACTTGCAATGCCACGGATCTGGCGGGAAACCCGGCAATCCCGGTGACATTTGATGCCATTGTGCAGGATACAACCGCACCAGTGATTAGCCTGACCGGTAATGATCCAGTGAACATCAACCAGAATCTCACCTATACTGAAGAAGGCGCAACCTGGACGGATGCTGTCGACGGCAGCGGCGCTGCCATCGTTGGCGGTGATATTGTTAATACCAGCATCCCCGGCACCTATCTTGTCACTTACGATTATACCGATACTACCGGAAATCCGGCCCTACAGGTTACCCGTACCGTCAACGTTCTTGACACCATCCCGCCGGTCATTGCCGCTCAAAGTGACATGATCATCGAAGCCACCAGTGCCAACGGAGCCATCGTCAGTTTCACGCCAACTGCGACAGATAATTTTGACCCATCTGTAACTGTCACAACCACCCCCGCATCCGGATCGCAGTTTACGCTGGGGACCACCCAGGTAACTTGTAACGCGGTGGATCTGGCAGGAAATGGTGCTGTCCCAATCACCTTCAACGTCACCGTCGTCGATACGACGGCACCCGTTATTACGCTGACCGGCAACAATCCTTATTCAATTCACTATGCCAGCACCTATGCCGAGCCTGGAGCAATCTGGAACGATGTTGTTGATGGCACTGGTTCTGCCGCCGTCGGCGGTCAAACCGTCAATACACTGATTCCAGGCAACTATGTGATTACCTACAATTACACCGACGCAGCTGGAAACCCGGCCCTTGAAGTGACCCGCACCGTTACCGTTGAAAAATGGGCAACCATTGTTGTTTCAACAGATGTTAAAAACTGGAAGGGTATGAACGTCATTGATCCCCATCTATTCACGATACAATTGGATGGATCAACGAACCAATTTATTTCACAAACCTTATCAGCCACCTATGATCACTTAGCCCCGGGTACTTATACGATTATGCAATTGATTGATTCCAAATACGTATTAAAGAGTATCACTGGCGACAACGATGCTATTGCCGCCAACGGCGCAACGATTACCGTTGGCAGCGGACAAACTGCGAATCTGACATTTGTCAATTGGAAATTCCAGCCAAATAAAAAATAATGGTTGTTTCAACCGCTTAAAGGGGCGGCCTTTTCGATAAGGCCGCCCCTTTTTTACATTTTATATCAGGAAACAGAACTTCAATAGCTACAATAATTGCCGGTTGCCAAATTAAGTTCTCCGACCCTATCAGTGGCAAGAGGCTGCCGGATTTGAATCCACAGAATTTTTTACTGAAAATTCTGTGACTTTTGCCAGGGCAACATCGCCGGATTTTCTGGCCCTATCACTCATGTTTTGATTTTGCCCACCGGCGCCATATAAATGACAAATTCGTCTTCCCCATCAACCGCTAATAA
>JAKLQL010000016.1 GCA_022013395.1 Acetobacterium sp. | reverse complement strand
GCTTCATTGACAAACATATATTTCAAGTTTTCATCTTTTAGCGTAATGATGCTGTCTTCAATATTACTAAAGGTGTCCCGGAGCTCCATGATGTTACTATTTTTGATTTTTAGCTCCTTTAGATTTTTATTGCTGTTATGCAATAAAACAAAGAGTATTCCCATCCCGGTCACGAGACCGACCACCAATAGAATAATAGCTGCTACTGGTTCCATTCCTTATTTCCCTCATTTCTTCTTGATTGATCAATTATTTAATCCATAAAAAAGCGACAAAATAATCAAGACTTGTATGTAAAGGTTTACTTTATCTTCTTAATTTCATTATTATATAACATAATTACATAAATTCCTATCTTTTATCGTAAAAGAATTCATAATATTTTTATTGAAATACAAATAAAAAAGCTCTTCTCAAAGAATGTATCAGCAAGCTTGCTTACCCCCACGTTCTTCGAGAAGAGACTAATTTATTCACTTTATAAATAAATCGATTTGGCAAAAATTCTGACTTCTACAATGATCAGCTCTACTACAAATCAACCTGAACATTATTCAATAATTTCCAGTACTTCTTCCACACTCCGTCTTGTTTTTGGCCGATGCTCTCTGTTTTTATAGCCAAAAGCGACCATACAGGATAATCCCAAATGTTCTGGATTCAGAATCCCCTCTTCAATCAGAACCGCTTCCACCTTTTTGGTATTGAACCCTTCCATCGGTGTGGAGTCAACCCCCAACATGGCCGCCGCTGTCAGCATGTTTGCCAATGGAATATAGGTTTGTTTGCAGGCCCAGTCAAAGAAAGCCCGATCATTTCCAGCAATTTGCAAATCATCTTCCTGAAAACTCTTCAGTTTATTTTTGCGGGCCTGTCTCAAATCATCAGTAAAATGCTGGACATCATTCATGATATACTCGACATAGTCGGAATCAGGTTGCAGATCAACAGCTTTTTTTGCCAGAATCAGTACAAAATGACTGGCTCCGTCCAGACTGACTTCGGCACCCCAGGAAAAGGGTTTAATTTTTTCTCGGATCGCCCGGTTGTTGAGCAAAACAAATTTCCAGGGTTCCAGACCCATGGAACTGGGGGACAGCCGAGCGACTTCCATAATTACCTTAAAATCTTCATCGCTGACCTTTTTTTGCGGATCATAACCTTTGCAGGTATAGCGATTATTAAATGTATCCAGCAGTAATGCTCTGATTTCTTCTTTTTTCATTAATTCATCCTCCACTTTTTTTATTTGGTTCTGGTTATCCTTGACCTATTCTGATCCATACTGACAACGATTTTTACCCCAGACACAATTCTCACTATTTATTTATATTCCCCAAATCAACTTGGAACTATCAACCGACTTGGAAATATTTGATATCGCCTCTCAATTATTTCAAATTGTTTATTTCATTGGCATCCGGGTAAAATGGTTATATACTATTGATACTAACATTTGCAATACTTGAAAGAAGGTGATCCTTATATGAATGTGATTGAAATTAATCAGCTGACAAAATTTTATGGCAAACATCGCGGCATTGAAAATGTGACCTTTTCGGTAGAAGAAGGGGAGATTTTTGGCTTCATTGGTCCCAACGGCGCCGGTAAATCAACCACCATCCGCGCCCTGCTGTCCCTCATCCACCCCACCAGCGGCTCTGCCACAATTTTTGGCAAAGACTGCATTAAATACGGCAGCGAAATTCGCCGGGACATTGGATACCTGCCTTCGGAAGTATTTTATTATGAACACATGAAAGTCCGGGAGGTTCTTAATTATTCGGCCAGCTTTTATGATAATGTGAACTATAGCCGGATTCAAAGTCTGGCCGAAATCATGGATCTGGATTTAAACAAGCGCATTGATGACCTGTCTTATGGGAACAAAAAGAAAGTCGGCATTATTCAGGGCCTGCTTCATGAGCCCAAGCTGATTATTCTGGATGAACCCACCGGGGGCCTGGATCCGCTGATGCAGCAGAAGTTTTTTGATCTGATCCGTGAAGAAAACGAAAAAGGTGCGACGGTGTTATTCTCATCACACATTCTTTCCGAAGTTCAAAAACTGTGTGGCCGGGTTGCCATTATCAAAGACGGCACCATTGTCAGAGTCGAAAATATCCGGGATATGCAAAAACATAATTATAAAAAATTCACCCTGGAATATAAGGGGGTTATCGATGTCCATCACTTTAACCTGGAAGGCGTCACCAATTTAACACTGGACAAAAACACCTTGCATTTTCTGTTTAAAGGGGATATTAATCGCATTGTTGAGCGCCTTCAAGGCCAATCGCTGTTGAATATGCTGGTTGAGGAACCAAGTCTTGAGGAGATTTTCATGCATTATTACCAGAAGGAGGACTAGCCATGAACATTCTAAAGCAGGAACTGCGCATGGGCCGAAAATCCCTGATTATCTGGTGTCTCTCGCTGGTTGGCATCTTAGGATTCTTTATGCTGCTTTATCCCTCCATTTCCAATCAGCTGGACGACTTTCAGAAAGTATTTAAAAGCTTTCCCATTGAATTCCAACAGGCCTTTGGGATCGCTGATTTGGAACTTTCCAGCATCTTAAGCTTCTACCAGTTTACCTTGATGTATGTTTTGCTGGCTGGCGCGATTCAGGCGATGAATATGGGGGTCGCGATTATTTCTTCTGAAGTACGGGAAAAGACGGCGGACTTTCTCTTTGTCAAACCGGTCAGCCGAAATCGCGTGGTTTCCATGAAAATCCTGGCGGTTTTGGTGCAAATTCTGATTACCAATGCCATTGTTTTTACCGCTGCGCTGATCATCGTCACCCTGCTCAGTACCGATTCCTATAATGTTGAGCTGTTTGCCCTGTTTACGCTGAGTTTACTGTTTATCCAGATTTTCTTTGCCAGTTTGGGACTGTTCGTTTCGGTTTTTTTAAAACGGATCCGCACCGTTCTGCCCATCAGTATGGGCATGGTCTTTATTTTTTATATTATTCATCTGCTCAATGAAACATTAAAAGATGAAAAGTTAGGACTC
>JAKLQL010000143.1 GCA_022013395.1 Acetobacterium sp. | reverse complement strand
TGGACTGAATATTCATAGTTATTTTGTTGAAAATGTTGAATCTTCTGATCCCGTTTCATCTGTTTATTGATATCCTGATAGAGTGTTCCTCCAAGAGCAACGTTTATTAATTGAAGTCCCCGACAAACCCCAAAAACCGGTTTATCTCGCTTCATTACCGCTTCCAGTAATTTAATTTCCAAGTCATCCCGTGGAGGATAAATTTCATTACAACATTCAAGCATGACCTCCCCATATTGGAGCGGGTCAACATCCTGACCACCACTAAACACAAATCCATCCAAGCGGTCAGCAATCGCCTCAATATCTTTATCCTGATTCAATATTGACAAAATGATAGGAATCCCACCAGCCCTCGCAATTCCTTCGGTATAACCCGGATACATCCAAATACTTTGCTTATCACTGTCATATAATGGTAAAATCCCGATTAAGGGCTTATTATTCAAATTCACGCTACTTCCTCATTTCTAATTCTGCTTCCGGTTTAAAAGATACGTCCAAGCATCCACTATTGAAATACCTCTATCATTTTAAACGAAAAGCATCATAATCACAAGGAAAGTTTGATTCTTAGATATAATTGTGACCAAAGTGTGATTGCTATTGTATAAAAAGTGTTATAAAATATACTCATATATGAAATAGGAGCGACAGTATGCAAAAAAAAAGATTCTTAACTATCATAATTATTTCCCTGATTGTTTTACTATTCGCAGGTTGTGATAAAGAAGATGGCACAACAGCCTATCTCACGTTCATGACTGTACCCACATCAGCAACGATTCCCAATGGATTGCATCTTGACTCTATTTTAAGCATTACCAATCCGATTCCCGATGATCCAAACGGTGCTACTACCACGACTCAATTTGGAGTTTTTGGTTTTACCAATATAGCTGGCGAACCGGTTTACTACGCTTACGGAAAAAAAGAATCCATCGCCGGCGATCAGACCCACCTGATTGAACAAGGTTTTTACCAAGTGGATTATAAGGTGGATGCACAAAATGTTTATTTCGCCGTAAAAGACAGCAGTTCAACCCTTACTAAGGTTGAGAAAGGCAATGGAATCCCTACGGTTTTTAATGGAGAATTACCATTTACATTTTATACTCCAGTCGAAGGTAAAGACGGTATGTATACCTTTGTTGACGCCAGTGGTGCCACCCAGTACCGGGTTTATGCAACCTTCCTGGGCAAAAACGGAAATTTCTTCCCAGCTGCCGAAGACGGAAAAATGGTTCCCGGAGCTCTTCCTATTAATAAATCTGTTGAAGAAACCTTGTATGCTCAAGGCGCCAACGGTGTTTCGCGGATGATAACCACCCCAATAACCTGTACAAATATCCCAATCACCTACGTTGTCTGATATAAAACAAAACACAAAAACCGGCGATCAGCCGGTTTTTCTTTGCAAATTTAATTTAATCATACACCGGATGATAACCCGGATTCTGATATGCTTTAAAAAAGAGCGCTAATTGATCTTCTGTCGTACGACCCAGAGAAAGGGGTGGTAGCTTATCCATTGAAAAAAATCCACTTTCAGTGGTTTCGGTATTGCTTTTGAAATCGCCCTCCAACAGATCACATAACATTAGGATCTTATAAATAGTATAGGGGCAGGTATCTTGTACCCATTTACTCCGATCCAAAAGTGCCACCAAACGGGTTGGTTTTACCAGCACACCGGCTTCTTCAAAAGCTTCTTTAATTACATTTTCCTGGGGCGTCCGGTTCACATCTGCCCAACCGCCAGGCAACGCCCAACAGCCATCAATTTTTTCCCGCACCAACAAGATCTTATTTTCAACAATCACGCCACCGCGGACATCTACCTTTGGTGTTAAATAACCTTCTTCACGCTGATAATATTCTTTAATCACCTCGTGGGAAAGATCAGTATGTTTTTCAATAATTTCTCTTGATAACTTTTCGATTTCCCGATAGCGTTCCAAATCATAATCATTTTTACAGTAGGTCAACCCTGACTGAGAGATTGATTGTAATTCTCTCGCCCAAACAAGCCATTGTTTTTCCATCATTTTTCTCGAAGCGTTGCTTCTCTCCTTTCAGAATTAACAAAATTGTGTCTTCACTTTTTCAAATCTTGTGTTATAATATAATCAAGAATTAATCTAATCTGTTTATTTCCTGTTAATCTTCTGACTAATTGGGAATATAACAATAAAAGATTAACATTGACTTAGGAGGTCTATTATGTGTAAAGAACCAAAATTTTATGTCTGTAAACATTGTGGAAATTTTGTAAGTATGATTCATGAATCCGGTGCTAAAATGATCTGCTGTGGCGACCCCATGACCGAAGTTGTTCCAAACACGACTGACGCTGCTCAAGAAAAACATGTTCCTGTGATCGCTGTGAATGGTAATACCGTCACCGTTGATGTTGGAAGCGTTCCTCATCCAATGACACCTGAACATCATATTGCCTGGATTTATCTTGAAACAACCGAAGGTGGTCAACGAAAATGTTTACCAGTAGATGGTGCACCTCATGCGGAATTCGCATTAACACCTGGTGATAAAGTTATTGCTGCCTATGAATATTGTAACCTTCACGGTTTATGGAAAGCAAGCGTATAATTAAAAAACTCTTTTTAAAAAACATACAAATATAATTTTAATGATAAAAGCTGCCTCATCGGCAGCTTTTTGATGTAGTTCTTAAAAAAATTCTTCTAAAAATTCAGCATAGGTTCCCTTATACAAATTCATATCAATGAAGGTTTCATCACCGTTATAGCCATCCATCATGCCCCGGTGGCTATATTGCCAGAAAGTAAATTTTTCTCCATTTGGCAAGGTGTCTGGCCAAGAATTGTCCAAATCAACGATCCAGATTTTATAATCTTTATAATCTGTTCCAATATACATATTAAAAATACGTTGGGTGGTGTAAATAATCGGCTTGACACCATAATTTGATTCCATTTCTTTAAGGAATTCATCGAGAATAACCTTAACTTGTTCCTTAGGTAATGGGTTCGCCTCATAAATACCATATAATTCCAGATCCACCACCGGCGGTAAGTTCTTATCTGTCACGGTTA
>JAKLQL010000142.1 GCA_022013395.1 Acetobacterium sp. | reverse complement strand
TTTATACCCCGATTATTTTTAAACACACAACTAAATGATTTCGACTTTCAGCCGTTATGAAAAGGAAACAGCCCTTTAAACGACCGCAGTTCGGTGGTTTAAAGGGCTGTGATTTTTTGTCTGGCGAATCGTTATGATAAAAAATGTTTTCTGCTGCTTGACCACCATCAAGAAGCGGCCTGGTTTGATTCGTCATCCCTGAACGACTTTGTTTTTTCCTTCTTTTTTGGCCATATACAAGCGTTCGTCGGCACGGCGAACCAGGCTGTCTAATTCATCCCCTTCTCTAAAGGCCGCAACCCCAAAGCTGCAGGACAAATGACCAATTTCTTTAAACGGATGTTCACCAATCAGTACTCGCAGTTTTTCAGCGATTTCAGCCGCCAGCTGCAGCGGCGTATCGGGAAAGGTCAGAATAAACTTATCGCCACCCCAGCGGGCAAAAATATCCGTACTCCGGATGTGCTTTTGAATGAAATTAGCCAACTCCAGCAAAATTGCATCCCCCACCAAATGGCCATATTGGTCGTTTATTTCCTTAAAATTATCAATGTCAAACATCACAATCGATAAATGGCTCTGTTGGTAGCGGGCCCGGTCGGTGAGTCCCCCAAAGTCATTATTAAACTTCGCTTTATTATAGATCCCGGTTAAGGCATCAAGTTCGGCCATTCTTAATAACTCCATCAGATTCAGATAATGGAACCGTTTATAATAGTTGGTCCGATAGGATGCTACACTGCTGGTCAGAATAATCACCATGACAAAAACTGCCGCCGGCAGATAGACGGTAGCAGTGGCATTTTTTAAAACCAGTGCCACAAAAACGAAATAACTGATACTGAGCAGAAAGGATGTAAAAATAGCTGATAGCCAGCGGTTACTAATCAGGAAAACAATCAGGATCATCACAATCAGGAAAATGACCTGAAACATAAAATCCAGCCTCATCAGATTGCTGATAATATAAATCAGGGACAGCCCGATCATGATTTCATATCCGGTAAACCAGTAACTCAGCGAAGCACACGCTTTATCCCATGTTACCTTGAAAAACAGGAAAATTAAAGTGGTGGTCATCAGGCCACTGATGATGGCCGCGGTCATAAAATCATGGGGATCTTTTATCAAGTCGTACTCGGGCATAATCATCAAAAAGCTTAACCATGCCGCCACCAGGATCGCCAATCTGACAAGATTAAAATTCCTGGCGATTTCTGCCTGATAAAACTTCTTTTCCAGGGTTTCTTCCCTGAATTCTCCGAAGCAAATCGGTTTTTTTTCATATCGCTCTGAATCCATTTTGATCACTCTTTCCTTTTTTATCATTAATCTACTTGGATATAGCATTATTACCCTGTAAAAACAGCCTAAATCAAAATAAATAGCGCAATTTTAAAAACAGATTTGCCATTGCCAGATAACACCAGGGGTTAGCCAATGTGCTGCAAACCAGGACATCCATCCATCCAGATCGTGCTGATCTACAATTATTTTATGCAATGGCTTGCTTAACAACCATAAATGGCTATAAATGATAATGTCCCTTCATAATTAAAATGAACCCTTTATGTTAGAATTATTCTTCTAAATTTAAAGGGTTCGCTTCATTATCTGACTGCTATTTTTATTAAGTTTTGTTATATTCCGCTAAGGAAGCCTCTTTGCTTTACTATGACGAAATTATAACAGTACCCTTCAAATTAGAGTATGTTATTTTTCCAAATTTTCTGTTGTTTTTCTAAACATGCTATTGGGTTGGCTTGGTCTGCCAGATCGATACCCGGTCAGCTGGGGCGACATACATTTTATCGCCTTCTTTAATTCCATAGCTGTCATAAAAGCCATCGATTGAGCTGAGCACGGCATTGACCCGCACTGCGGCTGGGGCGTGGACATCCGTCAGCAAATAATTCTTTTCCAGATCCGGGGTGGCCAGTTTGGCCCAGATGGTCGCCCAGTTGGTATAGACATCTTTCAGGGATTCGCCTTGTTTTTGAGCCACCGCGGTGACTGCCGTTAAGGCACCCAGATCAGCAATGTTTTCGGACAGGGTCAGGGTGCCATTCACCGTATCGCCGGTGGAAATGGTGTAGTTGCCGTAATAATCAATGATTTTCTGGGACAAGGCGTCATAGTTCTGATATTCGGCGTCCGTCCACCAGACATTGTAATTGCCCTTCTCATCATATAACGAGCCACTTTTATCAAAGGCATGACTGATTTCGTGGGCAATGACGGCGCCAATGCCACCCAGGTTTTTGCCATTACTTTGATTCTCATCAAAATATGGGGC
>JAKLQL010000141.1 GCA_022013395.1 Acetobacterium sp. | reverse complement strand
GGATATGAGATGCATAATTCATTGAAAAGTGCAAACGTATTAACTATTGGTGCCGGTGGTCTTGGATGTCCAGCCAATTTGGTGTTGGCTAAAGCGGGTGTCAAAAAACTGAGTCTGATTGACTTTGACCAGGTCGAAATCAGTAATTTGAACCGTCAGATTCTCCATTCAACCTCGACAATTGGAATGTTGAAGGTTGAGTCTGCCAAGCGGTCGCTGGAAGCCATGAGTCCAGATCTTCAGGTAACCACTTATTCTGGCGCTTTTTCAAAAGAAAATGCCCGGGAAATCATCAAAAAACATGATCTGGTCATTGATGGACTGGACAATTTACCCACCCGTTACCTGTTAAATGATGCCTGCTATTTTGAAAAAAAACCGCTTGTCGAAGCAGGCGCTTTAGCTTATTATGGACAAGTGACCACCATTGTGCCTGATGAGGGACCATGCTTTCGCTGCCTGTTTCCCGAAACCAATAATCAGACGGCTGGGAGTTGTTCAGAAACTGGTGTTTTAGGACCTGTGCCAGGATTAATGGGGGTGCTGGAGGCTATCGAAGCGATTAAACTAATTGTCGGCATCCCGACAACTTTAAAAGGGAAGCTTTTAATGATTGATGTCTTGGAAACATCTTTTGATCGTTTCACTTTTGGAAAATATGAAGACTGCCCACTTTGCGGCAAACACCCCACCATTCATGAACTTGGCGATTTTACTTTTGTTTGCGAGGAGGCAAAAAATGAACAATGAAATTTATAAAAATCTTTTGGATCAAATGAATCTTGGTAAAAAATCTGTCATCATTACTGCGTTGAACAATCAAACAAGTCAATCCAAGTGTATCCCAGAAAAGTTTCTGATTACCGAAGAAGCCCTACTGAATCAGAATTTTGATAATCGACTCACTAAACAAGTCTATCATAAAGCATCGCAAACCCTTGAAACCGGTTTGCTTGAATTTGTCCAGATAAATGATGAGGACTATTTAATCGAACCCTATTTCCCTGAACCGCAATTGATTATTTTCGGTGCCGGTCATATTGCGATGCCACTAGCTGAGTTTGGTAGCCGGGCTGGCTTCGCTGTTACTGTTATCGACGATCGCCCCTCTTTTGCCAACGAATCGCGGTTTCCCACTGCCCAAAATGTTATCTGCGAAAGTTTTGAAAAGAGTTTTGACCGTATCAATATCCATCCTTTAACCTTTGTTGTCATTGTCACCAGAGGTCATCGCCATGATATGGACTGCTTGCGACAGGTTTTGAACTATAAAACTGCCTATACCGGGATGATTGGCTCCAAGCGACGAGTCAAAGGGGTGATGGAAAAAATGCGTGAAGAAGGCGTTTCCCAGGAAAAGCTGGATTCGGTTAACTCTCCCATTGGTTTTTCAATTGGCGCCGTCACTCCTGATGAAATTGCTTTCTCAATTATTGCTGAGGTGATTAGTTACCGCCGATATTCCAATTATAAAAAAGAAAATCTGATTAACAAAAAACAAAATTGGCCAGAATATGATCCGGATGTTATTTATGAACTCTCTAAAAAGGATGATTCCCCCAAAGCTATTATTACCATTGTCAGTACAAAAGGATCGGTTCCCCGAAAAGAGGGCGCTAAAATGATTGTTTGGCCTTTTGGAAAACTACTGGGCAGTATTGGTGGCGGCTGCAGTGAAGGTGCAGTGATCACAAATGCCCGGGATGTCATTGCAAGCGGCGGGTATCAATTCCAACGGGTTGACATGACCGGCATTGTGGCGGAAGATGAAGGCATGGCCTGCGGCGGAATCATGGATGTTATTGTCGAATATTTTGAATAATTTCACATATTTAAAAAGAGTTTTAATCAGCTCTTTTTTTAATTCTCAAGAAAAGAACCGAAAATAAAAATGTATAGTTTTGTTGACCTTTCTTCCTTCTTATGATATTATACTATACAT
>JAKLQL010000140.1 GCA_022013395.1 Acetobacterium sp. | reverse complement strand
TTGATCTGATCATCTGTGCCATCTTTTTACTGGTACCAAATGTGATTGTCACGTTTTTCGTAATAATCATAGGAATCTGGGCCATTATTACCGGAATATTTTTGCTGATCATTTCAGCAAACTCAGGTAGAGTAGGTAAGGTCGCAAAAATTATTTTTGGTATTACGTTGATTGCTTTTGGTATTTTTGCCTTTGTTGATCCAATGGGACCAGCATCCATTATTGTAATGATTGTCGGCGCTGTCTTTGGGATCTTGGGTCTCTTTCTTATCATTCAGTCAATTATAATGAAACAGACTTTTACCGAGATAAAAAAAGTCAAAAAAGGTTTTGAGGATTACGAAATCAAATAGTATATTATGAAAAAACTGAAAAATAGAAGAATAGTGAAGCAGCTTAAGTCCGAGATAGGCTGAGTTGCTTTTTTTAGTGAAAACTTCCTTCATTGATACCATCCTAAGAATTTTGAAAATCCCGCTTGACTCTCACATTATGTTATACTTCATAATAAAGATGAGCTCAAATAACACATGTGTGAGGAAATAAAAATGTTAAAAATAGGTGATTTTTCGAAACTATCAAGAATCAGTATACGGATGCTGCGACATTATGATGAGATTGGCCTGTTGGTACCCCGAAGCACCGACAGCTTTACAAATTATCGTTATTATGGTGAGGAACAGTTGCCTGTGGCCGGACGAATAACGGAATTGAAGGGTATGGGTTTCAGATTAGCCGCCATCATTGAAATTCTGAAAAATTATGAAGATCCTCAGGCCCTGGCAGAATTTCTATCAGTTAAGCAGACCGAACTTCAGGTTCAGGCAGAGGAAACACAGCTGCGTATGCGACTTCTTGATACAGCCATCAAACGGCTGAGAAAGGATGATACGGCAATGAACTATAATGTAAATATAAAAACTTTGGAGCCGCGCCATGTGGCCAGCGTCAGACAGGTGATCCCAGCATATGATCAGGAAGGGATTCTCTGGGGACTTCTGATGGGGGAAACTGGCGCAATGAACCTGCTGATGGATGAGCCTTGCTACAGCATGGCCATCTTCCACGATGAGGGATATAAGGAAAGTGATGTGGATGTGGAAATCCAGATTTCTGTCAAAGGGTCTTATGAAAATACAGAGCATGTTGTTTTTAAAACCGAGCCGGCCATTACCATTGCTTCAGCAGTGATCAAGGGCAGCTATGACCAGCTAACCCCGGCAAATAATGCAGTTGCTCAGTGGGTTCGAGACAACGGCTATGAGTTTAACGGTGCCGTGTTCTGGATTTATCATGTCAGCCCAGCCCAAACCCAGAACCCGGATGAAATGGTAACAGAAATCTGTTACCCGGTAAAAAAGAAATAAAGCTTATTGACAAAGAACTGGCAGGGGTTTTCCTGACCAGTTCTTTGTTCATTTTAGATTATTTTCATTTTATCAATCCATTTGCAAATATTTGAGAAGGAAAGAATTCTTTAATCCATCTTCAGAACTTCTTTATTTTATCCACTTATGTTATAATAATCAATTGCATAGAAGATACGTAACCCAATTAATTATAGAAACTTGAGGTAAGAATGAATAAAAAACCAGAACTGCTGGCACCAGCCGGAACAATGGAATCCGTCATTGCGGCCATTAATGGTGGCGCAGATGCAGTGTATTTTGGAGGCAAATCCTTTAATGCCCGTCGCAATGCCGAAAACATGACGGATGAAGAGATGAAAGAGGCGGTCACCCTTTGTCATCAGCATGGGGTAAAGGTATATGTTACCCTCAACATATTAATAAAAAACAGTGAAATGAGCGAAGTGGTTGACACCCTTAATTTTCTAAAAACCCTAAATTTGGATGGTCTGATCGTTCAGGATATGGGCTTGATCTATTTAATCCGCCATTATTTTCCCGAATTCAAACTCCAGACCAGCACCCAGGCTTCTGTTTATGGCGTGGAAGGGGTCTTGTTTTTTCAGGAACTTGGTTTTTCTAGAGTCGTGCTTCCCCGGGAAATGCCATTAACCCAAGTGGCTGAAATCAAGAAGAAAACCAAGGTTGAATTAAAAATATTCTCTCATGGCGCCTTGTGCTACGCTTATTCGGGTCAATGTCTGATGAGCAGCATGATCGGCGGCCGAAGTGGCAACCGGGGGCTTTGTGCCCAACCCTGCCGAAAGAATTACCGACTGTTTGATACGAACAATCGTCTGATCCAGGAAGGGTATCTCCTCAGTCCCAAGGATTTAAATACGTTGGACGATTTGGAAACAATCATCGATTCTGGTGTGGACTCATTAAAAATTGAAGGCCGGATGAAAACACCGGAATACGTCTACGGGATCACCCGAGCTTACCGGGAAGGCATCGATGCCGCTGCAGGCGATAAGATTACCAAAACTGTCGATGATCAGGCGGTGATGCAGGTGTTTAACCGTGATTTTACCCGAGGACATCTTTTTAACGAAGCGGATCTCCTTAATGCTCAGGTGGGCAAGAATCGGGGGATTTTAATCGGTCAGGTTGTCAATATTACCAAAACCTCAAAAAATCAGAATAATAAAAGTGCCTATCAGCCCTTGGGGATACGTCTCAATGAGCAGGCCCAGCTTCACGTCGGTGATGGATTATCCTTTGGTGAAGACGGCAAAACGGGTACCAAGGTGGATGCGATTTTCACCCCGGAAGGCCGCCGGTTGGAAAAAGGCCGGGGTGGCGAAACGGTGACCATTCCCTGTCGCTTTGCGGTATCACCGGGAACACTGCTTTATAAAAATCTGGATAAGAACTTAATGGACAGTCTTAAACAACTGGGGTCACAATCCCTTGATCAGCCTGGTTCTGCCGTAAACTTTAAACTGAGTCTAAAACTAGGCAAACCGGCAGAAATAGTCGCTTTGTCTCAGGGACATTCGGTTGCTTATACGGCCGATTTCTGTCCGGAAGTACCGATGAAAAATCCCATTGATAAGGCAATGGTTCGCGAACAAATTTCCCGAATCGGCGGCACCGGTTATGAACTGGGCGCCATTGATATGGACTTGGATGAGCACGTGTTTCTATCCCGGAGTCAGCTAAACACGCTGCGAAAAGAAGTCTTGCTTAAACTGGCAGAGACCCTGACAGACGCTGAAAAAAACACCGGAACCACGCTCCAGTCAAATCAGACAATCACGATTATTCCGCTGGAGCAAGAGTTAAAAGGGATCTTAAAACAAACACATGAATATCAACCAGAAAAAGAAAATTCAAAAAAGCAGGTTTCATTAGCATTTGAAAAAATGCCGGACACCCAGTTTTTAACGCTGTTGGATGGATTGGGTCTGGATCAGGTCGTACTGCCATTACTCGGAGAGGGCGTGGCGGAAAAAACGGCCCTCCTAAAGGATCTGGGAATTGATGTATTACTGAAGACCCCCAAAATAATGGATGACGAATTAACTAAGAAAGTGAGACTGTTAGCCAAAAAAGAACTGTATCAGGATGGTTTTTTAATCGGAAATTATGAAGCCCTACATCTTTTGAATAAAACATCCCATTATTTAGAGGCCGATCAGTCGTTTAACCTGTTTAATACCCTGGCAACCCGGGCATTAAAAGTGTGGGGCGTCAATGGCGGGGTATTATCGCCGGAACTGAATGAAACCGAGCTGAAGGAAATCACCGAGCATTCAGAGATTGCCATGGTTTTACCGGTTTATGGTGCTCAGGAGCTGATGGTCAGCAAAAAATGTCTGTTTAATTGTAAGAGCTGTCTGGAAAAGAAAAAGGGAACAACTGGTTTGTGTCATGCGGAAATGACTGGCAAACTGATGGATGAACGTGGTTTTAGCTTTCCCGTGGAACGGGATGCCCAGGGACTGATTCACGTCTACAACGGTGATACCCTATTTTTAAGGGAAGAAATCCTTGAATTAACGGCAGTGGACACCTGGCGAATCAATCACCGCAACGAAAGCCTGGAAGAATTGAAAACCATCATCGGCTATTATAGCCAGACGATTTATGAAAAACATTGGGGTCTTCCGGAAGGGCTTGGTACCGAAGGCACCACCCGGGGGAGTTTTAAACGAGGCGTGAAATAGAGGAGTGAAATAATACATGGATCAAAGAAGTTTAAAGGTCTTAGAATATCATAAAATTTTAAAAAGTTTAAGTGAACATTGTGTTACCCAGGGAGGGAAGGAACAGGCCAGAAATCTCTTGCCAATGGAAACGCTGGCCGCGGTCAATCGCGGACTTGATCTAACCAATGAAAGTCTGGGAATGATTCTCCGAAATGGCCGGCCGCCCTTAGCGGATGTGCCAAATACCAGTGATTATGTCAAACGGGCGTCCATCGGTTCGATGCTGTCGATGAAGGAACTGCTGTCCATTGCCACCCTGCTGCGAATCGCCCGGGATATGGATAATTATTATCATGGCGATACTCAGATGGATACCCTGGTGCTGCTGAAGGATCTTTTTACCTCTCTGGAAACTTGCGAGGAATTGGAAAAGGAAATCAGTCAAAAAATCCTGGGACCCGAAGAGATGGCCGATAATGCCTCTCGGGAACTATCTCGGATTCGCCGGGAAATGCAATTTAAGTATAAACGGATCAGTGAAAAACTCAATCATATGATCAGTTCTACCGCCTACGATAAAATTCTGCAGGAAAAAATCATCACGATTCGGAACAACCGTTATGTCATTCCAGTGAAACAGGAATACCGTAGCCAGGTTCCGGGGATCGTTCTGGATAAATCAGCCAGTGGGGCGACTCTGTTTATTGAACCGATGGCCGTAGTCGAACTGAACAATGACATCAAGATTCTGGTGACAGAGGAAGAACAGGAAATCATTCGGATTCTCAAAGATCTGACCCAAAAGGTTGCTGATAATCGCGATGAGATTATTTGTAATTACGATGTGTTGGTGGATCTGGACTTTCAGTTTGCCAAAGGCAAGTACGGTCTGGCCATTAATGGGGTCAGAACGACGGTTTCGGAATCCGGCGGGATTGAGTTGCGGCGCGCCAAACATCCCCTGATCCCCGAAGACAAGGTTGTCGCCTCGGACATCTATTTTGAAGAAGGCATTGATACCATGGTTATTACCGGACCAAACACGGGCGGGAAAACGGTGTCCTTAAAAACCATCGGCCTCCTCAACCTGATGATCCAATCCGGGCTTTTTGTGTCGGTGCGGGAAGAAAGTAAAACCCGGATCTTTGCGAATATTTTTGCGGATATTGGCG
The DNA here is from genome assembly GCA_022013395.1 of Acetobacterium sp. GTDB lineage: Bacteria > Bacillota > Clostridia > Eubacteriales > Eubacteriaceae > Acetobacterium. The sequence goes on along the minus strand of JAKLQL010000140.1, from coordinate 1,412 downwards.
ATGAACAGAGTATTGAGCAAAGCTTGAGTACCTTTTCTTCTCATATGACCAATATCGTCGAAATTATGAATAAGGCCGATCACAATTCATTGGTGCTTTTTGATGAATTAGGTGCCGGAACTGATCCCACTGAAGGGGCGGCGCTGGCCATTTCGATTCTTAATGCTCTGCATCTTCGCGAGGTCACCAGTGTATCTACCACTCATTATAGCGAATTGAAAGAATACGCCCTGGTCACACCGGGAGTGGTGAATGCCAGTGTGGAATTTGATGTCAAAACTCTGAGACCTACCTATCGCCTCCTGATTGGGGTGCCGGGAAAATCCAATGCCTTTGAAATAGCGGTGCGGTTGGGGCTGGGTGAAGATGTGATTGAAAACGCCAAAGAACTGATTAAAAATGAAGCCATCCGTTTTGAAGAAACCCTGATTAAGATTGATGAGAAGCGCCGCCGAACCGAAGCCGAGCACGATGCCATTATCCGGTTGAAACAGCAGACCGAAGACTTGAAACGGCAAATGGATCGGGAGAAAGATCGATTTGATGAAGAAAAGCAGGTGCTAATCCAAAAAGCGCAGGAAGAGGCCATGGCGATTGTCAAAAAAACCCGGGAGGAAACCGAAGAAATCTACCGGGAAATAAGAACTATCCAGGAAACCACCACCAATGCGGTTAAAGACAATAAAGAGCTGGAAGCGATTCGTAAGCGGATTAAGGAAAAAGAAAAAAATATCTATCAATTCGGCAGCCGGCCAAAAGATTATCAGGGTGCGGCTCTAGACATAGATGATCTCAGCGTTGGCATGAAGGTTTATATCAACAGTCTGCGCCGAGAAGGGGAGGTTTTAAAATTACTTCCCAATGAAAACAAAGCCATGGTGCAGTCGGATATGATCAAACTTAAGGTTGATGTGGGCGACCTGAGTATCTCAACTGCGCTGGCCAAGCCGGAAGAGAAAAAGGTAACCTATAAAAAGGTGGATCGTCATGTGATGGATACCAAGCTGGATCTCCGCGGGAAAAATGGCGAAGAATCGCTGTATCTGGTCGATAAGATGATTGGCGATGCCATGCTGTCGGGGAACAAGCAGATTGTGATTGTCCATGGCAAGGGTACCGGAAGGCTCCGGGAGATCATTCATGAATACCTGAAAGGAAACCCCTTAATCGAAGATTTCCGTCTGGGTGCCATGAATGAAGGCGGCTCCGGGGTGACTATTGTTACTCTGTAGTAAATAATTGACAGGATCATGCTTTAATAATACAATTAATGGGAAATTTTTACGGATAGATAGAATTTGGAATTTTTGGAGGAACTATGATATTATCGGATAAAACGATTTATAAATATTTGGACAGCGGTGAGCTGGTCATTGACCCACTGGAAAAAGGCCAAGTACAGCCGGCATCGG
>JAKLQL010000139.1 GCA_022013395.1 Acetobacterium sp. | reverse complement strand
TCAACATCAAAACAATTGGAATCGGATACGATCCCATTTTCACCTACCTGCATAGGGGCGGCAGAATTGCCACAGATGTCTCCCTTACCACAGGTAAAGCAGGGAATGGTGCCATTAATAACGAGCTGATCGAGTAGGATGAATTTTTCCATGACCATTTCCATCATGATCTGCTGGTTGACTTGTTCAGCGGTATTTTTATTAGCAGATGTTACCACGGTAATGGCAAACTTGCCGCTGTTCAGGCTATTGATATGCCGCATTGACCATAATCTTTCAAGCAGCGCTTTTGAAAAAGCATCAATCATGCCATAGGGTGTGTACACGCCAAAAATAACGACCTCTGCCCCTAAAATAAGATTGCTTATTTCCTCAAAATCATCTTTCTGAACACATCGATTGGTTGTAACACAGGCTTTACAAGCCAAACACGGGCGGACAACCCAATCACTTAGTTTAATAAAATCATATTCAAAACCGGTTTGATCGGCAATGGTTTTAAGCATTCGATCAGTGTTGCTATTCTTAATCGGTGATCCACTGATACATAGTATCTTTTTAATATTAACCTCCAGAGTTATAGTTTGAACGCACATTATAACAGAGATATTTTTAAACACCTATACTTCTGGGTAATATTCTACTTTTCCAGTGTCAAGATCATATCTGGAGCCGGTTAAATTGACGGCTTATATCAGAGCGTCCACTTTTATCGGGGTAAAAATAAGCTGCTTATCTTTGACTGTAGCTGTGCCAGTGAGACGATAACCTTCAGGACCGTCATTCATTGTGGCTCCTACAACCCATGCGTTTATGTTAGTCTCCAAATTCTTCTGTGTTGTTTCCATTTTGTAAATGCCAAAGACCACTGCATCATCGATAACTTCACCTTTGCCTGCAATAATTGGGTGGGGAGTGCCATCTGCACCCAGTGTGACAAGAGAGAGGAATGCTGAGCCCTCAATAACTGCTTTTATTTCCTTACTAATAACCATTTCGCCATCTCCTTAATATTTTTTTTAGATAGTCATATACTTTGGTTTTACTACCTGGTATAATAATACTACGGAATATTTGATATTTCAAGTACGCAGAATATTATGAGTAGGTGAGAAAAAAATGACTTTAATTGACGATCAAAATAATAGCCCTTGTAAAGACAATTGTCCGTGCATGGACTATTGTCCATTAGGAAGTGCGTTAAGTCTAATTGGCGGAAAATGGAAGATACCCATTTTATGTGCTCTTTTTCAGGACGGAACAACGAGATTTAATGAGCTGAAACGCAAGATCAGAGGGATAACAAATACTATGTTGGCAAGTTCATTAAAAGAGCTGGAAGAAGAGGGGCTTATATCCCGGGAACAATTTATGGAAATGCCATTGCGGGTCGAATATTCTTTGACTGACGATTGTCGTGATTTGATGCCGATTCTTAATCAACTCGCACATTGGGGAGCTCAAGTACATATAACAAAATAATCATAAGTGCATTGAAAAAATGGTTACTACGATTCCAGATAAAGAAATCTCATTTTCTTATATTTTTGAAAATGAGATTTCTTATCTTGGTGGGTGTATTTTATTTTTTGTATAAAGACATGATTTGTGCTTTGAAATGATCAAGTGAAGTTTCATATGGTTCAATCGGTACTTGTGTATACTCAAAAAAGTCAAATTGATCTTCATCCGAAACTTCACCAATTCCAGTATCCACAAAGACTACTCTTTCATATGACCCAAAATTCTGGCGGGCATCGCAGGCATCCCATTTCAACCCATCAACAAAAATATTTCGCCAATTCTCAAGCCATCCGCATGAAACGTAAAAACTGTTACACTCTGAATCCAGCTCTTTCATCTTATCACCAAGTAGAAGATCCGTGCAGTTTGCTTTTGGGGCTATTTTTGCCTCATATTT
>JAKLQL010000138.1 GCA_022013395.1 Acetobacterium sp. | reverse complement strand
TGGTGCCCCTTTATAACAAGGCTTCTTTCAATGGTGGTGATTTAGAGGTTGATTTTGAAAGCCATATCATCAAAAAAAATCAGATCGAAATTAATCTTACTCCAAATGAATATAAATTGCTGGCAGCTTTAATAAAATATCCCAGCCGGGTTTTTACCCGGGAGGATTTAATCCGAGTAGCTTTAGGTGATGAATTTGAAGGGTATGATCGTGCCGTCGATAGTCATATCAAGAACCTCCGGCAAAAAATAGAAAATGATCCTAAAAATCCGGTTTATGTACTGACCATTTATGGGATTGGTTATAAATTTGGGGGCGAAAATCATGAAACATAGGTTGAGAACAAAATTTTCCCTCACCATTGCAATTGTAATGCTGCTGACAATCGGACTAATCAGCCTATTATCGAATTTTTTAATTGAAAAGCAGTTTACTAATTATTTGGGAATTCAGCAGGAAAAAAGAACCCAGGAAATCGCTTATAGTCTGAGCCAGCAATACGATCCAATCACAAAAACTTGGGATGCTGACTTTGTACATACCATTGGCATGTATGCCTTGAATGATGGCTACATTATTTCGGTGACCGATTCAGGAGGGCAAGTAATCTGGGATGCTGAAACCTGTGACATGACCATGTGCAATCAAGTGACAAATGATATCATCCAGACAATGAATATGCAGTATCCCCAGTCCCAAGGGAAATTTACATCAAAATCCATCAATTTGACTAAAGGAAATGAAGCAATAGGGACTGTCAACATAAAATATTATGGACCTTATTTTTTGAATGAAGATGATTTCCAGTTCTTAAAGTCGCTTAATGCTATTTTAATTGGCATTGGATTTGTCTCGCTGTTTTTATCAATTGTGCTCGGGTCTTTTTTGGCCAAACGATTAAGTAAACCCATCTTAAAAACGGTTAATGTAGCCAAGCAAATTTCTGAAGGCGATTATGCAGTCAGAATTGAAGAAAACACAAATACCACAGAGTTGGATGAATTAATCGATGCGATCAACCACCTAGCCGATTCACTGGGAAAGCAGGAAGCTTTGAGAAAACAGCTCACCGCTGATGTTGCTCACGAACTGCGGACCCCGCTTACCTCAGTTGGCACCCATATTGAAGCGATGATCGAAGGGGTCTGGGAACCCACTACGCAGCGGCTGCAAAGCTGTTATGATGAAATCTTGCGAATCGGCAAAATCATTCAGGATTTAGAGAATTTGGCCAGGGTTGAAAGTGAAAATTTGAAGCTGGATAAAAAACAGCTCAATCTGACTGAGGTGACAAAAAAGGTTTTAGGAAATCTGGAAGCAGAGATAAGCAAGAAAAACCTGAGGGTATCCATTGAGGGATCCAGTTCAGAGATTTTCGGCGATCCAGACCGGATCAGTCAGGTGTTGGTGAATCTTATTTCTAATGCCATAAAATACACCTCGGAAGGCGGTCAAATTCAAATTCTGATTGCAGAAAAGAATCAATTGGTTAAAATCAGTGTCAAAGACAATGGTGTGGGTATTTCGGAAGATGAACAGCCATATATCTTTGAACGTTTTTATCGAGCTGATAAATCCAGAAACCGACTAACCGGTGGTACCGGCATCGGACTGGCTATCGTCAAATCCATTGTAACTGCCCATGGCGGAACTGTAGAGGTTGAAAGCCATCCAAATGAAGGCAGTTGTTTTACGGTCACGTTACCAAAATAATGATACCCCGTCTTGCTTATTTATAAGAAAGTCGGGGTATCATTTGCTTTAGATGATTATTTCGAAAATGAAAGATCTTTGATGACTTCGCCAGCTAAAATCAAACCGGCCACTGAGGGAACAAACGAAACGCTGCCGGGAATTGATCGCCGATCGGTACATTTTCGTTCGGTACCAGGGGGACAGATACAGTTAGTCTTGCATGAATTCGAGCAATCTTCAATTAACTTTATTGGCTCTTCCGTAGAAAAGACCACTTTCAAACGTTTGATTCGTCGTTTTTTTAGTTCCTTTCGCATAATTTTGGCGACTGGACACATGGTTGTCTTGTAAATATCGGCAACCTTAAAAAGGGTGGGATCTAATTTATTGCCGGCACCCATACAGCTGATGATAGGGGTGTTTGTGTTTTCAGTTTGGAGAACCAACTCAATTTTTGCTGAAATCGTATCAATGGCATCAACCACATATGAATAGGATGAAAAGTCAAATTGATGTGAATTTTCTGGTAAAAAGAAACATTGATGCATATTGACCTGTGCATCGGGATTGATCTCCAGAATCCGCTGCTTCATCACTTCCACCTTATATTGACCGACGGTTTTGCGGGTGGCAATCAACTGCCGATTGATATTCGTCAAACAGACCTTGTCGTCATCAATCAGATCAAATTGACCGACGCCACTTCGGGCAAGGGCTTCAGCCGTATAACTGCCCACCCCGCCAATGCCAAAGATGGCTACTCGTGATTGTTCCAGTTTTTTCATGGCGTCTCCGCCAAGTAATAATTCAGTTCTTGAAAATTGGTTTAACATTAAAATTCTCCGTTCAGATATTAAATGGTTCAGATGGTTTTTAGTTTTAGCAGATAGTTTATTATTATCTGCGAGTTAATTATCATAATCATCTAAAAAATGATGTTTAATCCCATCTTGCTTGTAGGAAATAATGGTATTGAGATTGACGTTCTCCACACTTTTAAAAATATTGCTTTCAATGTAGGGACTAGTTTGTCTAAACTTTTTCAGCAGAGTTTT
>JAKLQL010000137.1 GCA_022013395.1 Acetobacterium sp. | reverse complement strand
GGCAATGGCAATTCGTTGCTTTTGTCCGCCCGATAATTGGGAAGGATAGGCTTTAGCCTTATCTGGCAGGCCTACCAATTCTAATAGTTCAGCCGTTCTTTTTTTAGCAGTTTCTTTATCCACCCCAGCAATTTCAAGGGGAAATAATATATTTTTTTCAGCGGTTCGTTGCATCAGCAAATTAAACTGCTGAAAAATCATACCCACAGAATAACGTACGGTTCTGAGTTCTTTTTCGGTTATTTTAGAAATATCCTGGTCATCAATGAAGACGCTGCCACTGGTCGGCTTTTCAAGCAGATTGATACAACGAACCAGAGTACTCTTACCAGCACCGCTCATACCGATAATTCCATAGATGTCTCCCTGGTTGATCCTGAGATTAATGCCTTCCAAAGCTTTTACCTCACCACTTTTAGGTCGAAAGGTCTTTCCCAGATCTTTTATCTCAATGATGGGTTTTTGGGATGTCTTATTCGTTTCGATGTTCCTTACCCTCCTAAACAACAAATTTTAATGGCCCATAACGAAATGGCAACACAAACCGCTTTATTTATAAAAAATACTGGCAACAACAAATAGTCTCTTAAGTGTCCGCCAGAGACTTACATCTGTATTCTTGCAGTTTCAGTATCATAAACTTGGTTTTGTGTTGTCATCAATCAAAATAAGCTTATTCATATCAAAACAGTGGGTTTAATAGCCAACCCACCGTTTTATTATAGACTCGATTTGATTTTCTTGTCAAGCTTATTAGGTCAATCCCTCATTAAATATCGGTGATTTGTGCGCCAAATGGAAACAATGCCAATTTAGCAAATTTGAACCATTGCAGTCCAAATGGGATCCCAATAATGGTAATACAAAAAAGCAATCCTAAAACAGCTGATCCCAGGGCCAAACCCCAACCAAAAATGAGAATCCATAAGATATTTAAAATGACTGAACCGGTGCCCATATTTGAATAATCAACGGTTTTGCCAAAAGGCCATAATACCAATTTTGCCATTTTAAAGGCCTGCAGCCCCAAAGGGATGCCAATAATAGTAATACAACAGATAATCCCGGCTAAAAACCAGCCAATTGCCATAATCAGGCCCCCAACTATAATCCAGATAATGTTACCAATGATGCTCATCCTTTTTCCTCTTTTCAATGTCTATTTATTTTATCGACGGATCCCGAGCGATTGCCGCTTTTTTAAACTCGTGGTTGCCGATATGACAATAGCCGCCAGGATTCTTTTTTAAATATTCCTGATGATAGGTTTCCGCTGAGCTGTAATTTTCCAGCGGCAGTACTTCTATTGCCAGTGGCACCCCATATTCCATTCTAAGTTCATTGACAGATTTCAATATCACTTCCTGATCAGTTGGATCCGAGTAATAAATACCGGTCCGGTATTGAGTCCCGACATCGTTACCCTGCCGATTCACGGCCACCGGATCAATGACCTCGTAGTACATACTTAATAAAAATGGCAAACTGATCACCTGATTATCATAAAAGACCTTTACGACCTCTGCATGCCCGGTGTTGTGACGGCACACATCTTCATAGGTTGGGTTTTGGGTTTTGCCATTGGCATAGCCTACCTCTGTCTTAACAACCCCTCTGATCGCCTGAAAGTACATTTCGGTTCCCCAGAAACAGCCGCCGGCCAAGGTGATTTCTTTAATATTTTCGTTTAACATTTTAATTTCCTTTCCATATTTCCAGAATTTTTCCAACGGCAATATCTTGTTGTTCTGCTGATGAAATAGACGCTATCCCATCCCCGGCCTGCTGTCCATAATTTCCAAAGCCACTGTGATTCCCGCCGCTTATTTCGTAAAGCGTTGTCGCCAGAGGCATCTTTACTTTGGCCGCTTCAAACGCCTGCCGATTTAACACCTGATCATTCCTGCCATATAAACTTAAAACCGGGTGATTGCTCAAAGCCAAATCCTGGTTGGGATAGGCACCCATCAAAACCAAGCCTTCCACCTTGTCTTCATGTCCTGCCACATAATCTGATGCCATGGCTCCTCCCAAGGAGTGGCCGCCAATAATCCAGTGATTGATCTCCGGTAAAGCCTCCATGACTGCATCTGCACCATTAGGATTCAAGACAGCCAGGTTAAATGGCATTTTTACAATAACTGCCGTCAAGCCTTTTTTTGCCAGCACTTGCATCAGCGGTGCATAGGCAATGTCTTCAACCTTGCCACCGGGATAAAAAATTATTCCGGTGGCAGCCTGACCGGACGTCGGTGTGAAAATAGTCAGGTTGCCCTTTTCGGATACATTGACCTGATCGTTTGAGTTCAGCGCCTCATGAGCCGTTTGATCTGCATGGTAATAATCCCCAAGATAGGTCAATATTCCAATAATAAAGACTACTAGAACAATTCCGATTATTTTTATGATTCTTTTTTCGGTTTTACGTTCTTTCATGCTTGCTCCTTGTTTATTCTGTCTTAGCCATTTATGAAACTGCCTTTGAGCTTTGATGACCAAAGTGATTCAGATTTGCTCTATTTATACCCCAACCTGTGATAAAACAACAATTAAGTCATTTTACCACTTTTCAAAAAATAAAAAAACCGCAATTTCTGCGGTTATGATTTCAAATGGTGACCCATGGGCGACTTGAACGCCCGACACCCTGATTAAAAGTCAGATGCTCTACCAACTGAGCTAATGGGTCAGAAAAAATTATTTAGTTATGTTTGTCTCCAAATGATTGTTCAATACTCAAGTTTGCCTGACTAAGTGATTCACACCAAATCAAAGATTTGGGTTCTCTACTTATACCAACTGAGCTAATGGGTCATGTGAATTGTTTAGTTTTTCTGTCTTCTCTGCCTTATAAAAATGGCAGGGGTAGCAGGACTCGAACCTACGAAATGCCAGAATCAAAATCTGGTGCCTTACCAACTTGGCTATACCCCTATAAAAAAAATAATGATATAGAAATGGGGTGGATAATGGGACTCGAACCCACAACTTCCGGAATCACAATCCGACGCTCTAACCGATTGAACTATACCCACCACGATATAAATACGTTTAAATAAAATGGTGCGCCTGAGAGGATTCGAACCTCTGGCACACGGCTTAGAAGGCCGTTGCTCTATCCTACTGAGCTACAGGCGCTCAATTCTTTTCGCAAAAATGGAGCGGGTGAAGGGAATCGGACCCTCGCGACTGGCTTGGAAGGCCAGGGCTCTACCACTGAGCTACACCCGCATTGCCTCTCTTAGAGACAAGTGTTAGTATACTTGAAATCGAAAGAGTTGTCAACTCTTTTTTATTGTTTCGTCATTTTTTAATTTTAGTAAGCATAGCAAGTTAAGATGAATCACGATCAGGATTGCTGCTTATACCGTTTTAATCCCAATCCCTTTTTTAAAGATGTATGCTGCAACTACGAAAGAGCTAATAACTAAAGCAATTGTGATCAGAACATGGATATAGATATTGCCTTCGCAAACACCGATATATGCATACCGGGAAACATTAACCAGCGGAAAAATGGGGTTGATATAGATAATACTGGATAAAAAACCGGGCAGTTTGGAAACCTCGAAGAACACGCCGCCTAAATACGTAAGTGGGGTGATAATAATAGCAAGCATAAAATTCATTTTTTCGAAATTGTCCAATACCAGGCCAGCAATTAGACCAACGGAAGCAAAAACAAATGAAGTTGCTGTCAGTGACAGAACAAAAAAGAGTGGATGTTCAACTTCGTAGCCAACAAAAAAACCAGTTGCCACATAGGTTAGTATGCCAACTAGAACACCTCGAAACATGCCACCAAAAACAAATGCTAAAATCTTTTCGGTAATCGAGATGGGATAGCTATTCAAATCCTGAATCGTATTTTGAAATTTCTGAGAAATGATTGAAAAGGCCGGATTTTGAAAAGCGGCAAATATTGCCCCCATCGTCGCTAAACCTGGCACAAGAAAGTGAAGATAATTTACCCCATCGATGCCAACCTCTCTTGTTTGCAGCATCCCCCCGAAAATCAACATGTACAAAATATTCGAAATAAGTGGTGCAAGAACAGTCTGAACAGGCACCTTCATAAAACGATGAATTTCTCTATTAAAGAGCGTTATAAAGCCGATCCTGTTGTAAAATATGATATTTTTCTTCATACGCTTCTCCTAACGATTTATGATATTTAAATAAATATCTTCCAGTTTTGGTTTTTCCACCACCAGATTGGTAAATTCCATATTTCTCTCTGAAAGTTGTTTAAAGACTTTAGATAAGTCCTTTTTTGAGGCTTTCAGCTGAAGCCTTGTTTTATCTTCGATATGCGGGTGATACTCACTTAAAAAATCAAAATCTACCAAATTTAGCTCCACATCAAAATGAACTTCAATGACAGATTCTCGCGAAAAGCATCCATCAGCTCTTCTTTTGGCTCATCAGCAATAATCTTGCCGCCATCAATGATCACAATCCGCTTACACAATTTTTCCGCTTCTTCAATATAATGGGTCGTCAAAATGATGGTGGTTCCGGATTCATGCAGCTTGATTAAAAAATCATATAAGGTATGCCGCATTTCAATATCAACGCCGGCGGTGGGCTCATCCAGAATGAGAATTTTAGGTTTATGAACCAACGCCTTGGCAATTAAAAATCGTCTTCGCATCCCCCCGGAAAGATCCCTGATTCGGGCACTTCTTTTTTCGGTTAGATACAGCGCATCTAACAGCTCATCAATATATTCCTTATTATCCTTGATCCCAAAATAACCAGATTGCTTTTTCAAGGCCTCATCAACCGTAAAAACAAAATCGTATCCGGTATCCTGGGGAACGATCCCAATTATTTTTTTTGTTTCAAGCTCCTTTCGATCAATATCATACCCTCCGATCGTTACAGCTCCCTTTGTCTTTTTCACATTACCTGCCAAGATATTGATTAAGGTGCTTTTTCCCGCCCCATTTTGCCCCAGCAAGGCGGTAAATTCGCCTTCTTCTATATTTAAGCTGACATTTTTCAATGCTTCTTTTTTGCCCTTTTGATAGATCATTGACACATCGTTAATTTTTAGCATAGATTGCTTCCTTTCTAATATTTCATTTAGTAGGTAATTGCGAAATTACCGTGAGCTTTGTGTCCAGTTTCGCACGAAACAATTTTTACACTGTACATCGTACAGGCTATCGCCTGTTCGCCTACACGTTACAAAATTGTTTGTGGAAACTGAACGCAAAGCAACTACTGTTCGACGTTTATGAGTTTCGCAATTGCCTAATTTCATTTCGTCTTATTTTAGTTTTATTGTTTTATAATAATCGAACTTCAAGCGGACAGGCAGGGCTATTTCAAAAAATCCCTGATCGCCTGAACGGCTTCCATATTAATCTTACAAACTGAACTTTGTCCAATTCGGGTACAGTTGATCAAACCGGCATTTTCAAGCTCTTTAAAATGGTGAGAAATGGTCGACTTTGATAAATCCAGACAATCACAGGTCTTAGTAAAACACTTTTCTACCCCCTCCTCAGAACACAGGCAGTCCGTGGTAGCTTCAGAAGTTGTCTGATTCCATTCATAAAGCATTTTAAAAATATTCAACCGTTGTTCACTTGAAAGCGCCTTAAAAATCTTTACTAAATCAATATTTTCCATAGTTCTATAATAATCGAACAATCAAACTTTGTCAAGCATAATTGCTTGATGTTATTCCTGATTATCGTTCCACAGTGGGATAATTTTTGCATCAATTTCCCCGTGATCAATGGTAATCAGACCGTAGCTTTCGGGGTCACCCATTCTGGGCGCTCCCACTGAACCAGGATTCATGATCAGGATTCGGCCGTCATCTTCAATATAAGCATGGTGGGTATGACCATAGAGAATTACCTGGGCATTTTTTTCCAGACCAGCATAGTAAATGCGGTGCAAATCATTTTTCACACCATATTTATGGCCATGACAGGCAAAAATTTTAAATCCGCCCAAGGTCGTCTCCAGCGACATACTGCCGTCATCAGCAAAAGAATCCAAGTTTCCCTTCAGGATGTGGACCGGGATATTGGTGAGCGTTCGTAGATAGAGAGCATCTTCCACGTAGTCTCCAAGATGAATAATTACGTCCACCTGACCCATTTCCTCCGCGGCCTGTTTCACCGCTTTCAGATTACCATGGCTGTCACTCATAACTCCAATTTTCATTTTATCTCCCCATCCCTGGTTATTTTCTGCTTAACTAATTAACTAAGTATTAATATTGCCATTTCTGTTAAATCTTTTGACTTAGTATTTCTCTGGCTTTTTCGGTGGCCACGGCCCGATGACTCAACCGGTTTTTTTCGTCCTTGGTCATCTCCCCATAGCAACGTCCCGATGCTTCGTGGATAAATAAAGGATCATAGCCAAATCCGCCTTGGCCACAATACTCAAAGGCAATTTTCCCTCTGACCAGACCTTCACAAGTCAACTCCCGGCCGTCAGGGAAAATCATGGCGATGGCCGTAATAAAAGCGGCCCCCCGTTGCTCTTCCGGCACGCCAGTCATTTCCTTTAGGAGTTTTTCGTTATTGTTGGTATAGGTGACATTTTCTCCGGCATAACGCGCCGAATAGATCCCCGGTTCACCATTTAAACAGTCTACCGACAACCCCGAATCATCACCCATTATAATGATGTCTTTTCCCTGGACATATGATTTTAAAGCCCGAACCTTTATCAGGGCATTTTCTTCATAAGTGAGACCATCTTCGATAATCTCAATTTCAATGCCAAAATCTTTCATCGTCAGGACTTCAAAATCCTCACCCAGCATGGCTTTCAACTCTTTGGCCTTATCCTGATTTCCGGTCGCTAAAAGGATTGTTCTCATCATAATTTACCCATTAACTCAATAATGTATCTTTTTGGAAGGCGATAATTTTTTTGATACTTGCTTCTCCCAAGGTTAACATTTTTTGAAGTTCTTCTTTATTAAAGGGGCGTTCTTCTCCGGTTCCTTGAATCTCGATGATTTCGCCAGTTTCAGTCATCACCATATTCATATCAACTTCTGCGTTTGAATCTTCTTCATAGCACAAATCAACAATGGCTTCACCCTGATAAATACCCACACTGGTGGCAGCGACAAAGTTGGTAATCGGCATTTCTTTGATTTTTCCTTTTTCAACCAGATCCGATAAGGCATCGTGAAGGGCCAGAAATGATCCGGTAATCGCCGCTGTCCGAGTTCCGCCGTCGGCCTGGATCACATCACAATCGATCCACAGCGTTCGTTCACCGAGCTTATTAAGGTCAATAACCGATCTCAGACTTCGGCCAATTAAACGTTGAATTTCCATAGTCCGGCCGTCAATTTTCCCCCGGTTGCGATCTCGACTTTTGCGGATGTTGGTTGACCCGGGAATCATTTCATATTCGGCGGTAATCCAGCCCTTCTTCTGTCCTTTTAAAAACGGGGGGACCTTGTCTTCCACCATGGCAGTACAAATTACCTTGGTATCTCCGACCTCAATGAGCACGGATCCCTGGGCATGTTTAATAAAGTGTCGGGTAACAACCATTGGTCTTTGTTCATGCGCTTCGCGGCCGTCGATCCGCTTGTTGATTTCTGCTAATTCTTTTATTTCTTCAATGTTTTCCATATTTTTCCTTTATGATTCTATTATTTTTTAAGGGATTACTGCAAGTTTGCAGTAATCCCTTAGTTGTTGAAATCAGTTATGTTTTATGCCAGATGTCTGGCTACAACAGTCCGAATAAGTTCGTTGGCTACCTGAGCATTTGCTTTTCCTTTGGTTGCTTTCATAACCTGACCAGTTAAGAAACCATAGGCTTTCTCGTTGCCGGCACCAATATCCTCAACCGATTTGGGATTGGCTGAAACGATTTCTTCAATGATGGCTTCCAGTTCTCCAGTATCGCTCATTTGGGCGAGACCTTTTTCTTTGACAATGTCGCCTGGATTTTTACCGGTAGCAAACATTTCTTTCAGCACTTCTTTACCGGTATTTCCACTGATTTCATTGTTTTTGACCAGTTTTAACAGTTCCACCAGTTGGGCTGGGGTGATCGTAATATTTTCCATGCTGAGTTCATTTTCTTTTAACAGTGGCGGAATTTCTACCATCATCCAGTTAGAAATCTGTTTGGGTTCATTGTACAAAGCAACCGCTTCTTCAAAGAATCGGGCGGTTACGCCAGTAGTGGTTAACACCCCGGCATCGTATTCCGGCAATTTGTATTCATCAATATAGCGTTGTTTTTTTGCTTCCGGCAGTTCCGGCAATTCACTTTTGATTTTTTCAATATAGGCCGGTTCCAGGACAATCGGCACCAGATCCGGTTCGGGGAAATAACGGTAATCGTGGGCTTCTTCTTTACTTCTAAGTGAAGAAGAGGTGCCTTTGGTGTCATCCCATTTCCGGGTTTCTTGAATAATCGTGTGACCCTTTTTAATCTCGATGATCTGGCGTTTGCTTTCGTATTGCACGGCCCGGATCAGCGCCCGGAAAGAGTTCAGGTTTTTCATTTCGGTTCGGGTTCCCAGTACTTCAGATCCCTTTTCCCGAATCGACAGATTCACGTCAAAACGCATCGAGCCCTGTTCCATCTTACAGTCCGATACGCCGGTATATTCCAGAATATTTCTGACCTTTTCGGCAAAAGCTCGGGCTTCTTCGGCACTGCGCAGATCCGGTTCGGTGACGATCTCAATCAGCGGTACCCCACAGCGATTAACGTCCAGCAACGTCCCATCGGCTGATTCATGAAGCAACTTTCCGGCATCTTCCTCGATGTGGATTCGAGTGATGCCAATATCTTTTTTAACCCCATCCATGTCGATTTCAACCACACCACCGGTACAGATGGGTAAGTCAAACTGGGAGGTTTGATAGGCTTTGGGTAAATCCGGATAGAAATAATTCTTTCGGTCCATTTTGCTGAAGTGGGCAATTTCGCAATTCAGGGCTAAACCGGCTCGGGTGGCGTACTCCACGACTTTTTCATTCAGTACTGGTAAAACCCCGGGCATTCCTAAACAAACTGGGCAGGTATGGGTATTCTCATCCTGACCAAACTCAGTTGGGCAGGAACAGAATATCTTTGTTTTTGTGCCTAATTCGATATGGATTTCCATTCCAATGACAATTTCATATTCCATGGTTTAGACCTCCGTTCCCAATGGTGCTTTTAAATTTGTCAGACCTGATTCATACTCAAACGCCCAGGCAACTTTTAACAGGGTCTCTTCACTTAAGATCGGTCCCAGCAGCTGCATCCCGATGGGCATCCCGCTGTTATCCAACCCGCAGGGAATTGAAACCCCGGGAATCCCCGCAATATTAACCGGTACCGTATAAATATCGGTTAGATACATCTCCAGCGGATTGCTGGTTTTTTCGCCAATACCAAAGGCTGTGGTCGGAGCAGTTGGGGTCAACAGCACATCGCAACCGCCAAATACCTGATCAAAGTCGGCTTTGATGATGGTTCGTACCTGCATCGCTTTTTTATAGTAAGCGTCATAATATCCCGAACTGAGGGCATAGGTTCCCAGCATGATCCGTCGTTTTACTTCATCGCCAAATCCCTGGCTTCTGGTTTTTTTGTAAAGATCAACCAGGTCGTTGTATTCTTCGGCTCTGAAACCATAACGGATCCCGTCGTAACGGGCCAGGTTGGAGCTGGCTTCAGCCGACGAAATCATATAATAGGCTGATAAGGCATAGTCTAGGTGCTGGAACGATACGTCGACAATTTCAGCCCCCAGAGTTTTATAGATAGCAATGGCATCTTCCAGACTTTTTCGGACTTCCGGTTGGAGACCTTCACCGAAAAATTCTTTGGCCACGCCAATTTTCAAGCCCTTAACTCCTTGTTTGAGGTTTTGGGTATAATCGATCTTTTCCAGATTAAGGGAGGTGGAATCCTTGGCATCATGGCCGACAATGGTATTTAATACCAGCGCGCAGTCTTCAACATCCTTGGTGAACGGACCAATTTGATCAAGTGATGATGCAAAGGCCACCAAACCGTAGCGGGATACTAAACCATAGGTTGGTTTCATTCCCACCACGCCGCAAAAGGATGCCGGCTGACGAATCGATCCACCGGTGTCTGATCCCAGTGTATAAAAAGCTGTATCGGCTGCCACAGCAACCGCAGAGCCACCACTGGAGCCTCCAGGTACCTTGTTTAAATCCCAGGGATTGCGGGTTTTTTTATAGGCTGAGTTTTCGGTGGAAGACCCCATCGCAAACTCATCCATATTGGTTTTTCCCAATAAAATGCCACCATCTTCAATCAGCCGGTCATAAACTTCGGCATTATAAGGCGGATTGAAGTTATAGAGCATTTTTGACGCACAAGTGGTCAAAATCCCCTTGGTACACATATTGTCTTTAAGTCCGTAGGGAATCCCTTCAAGCGAGGTTCTTTTTGCCCGTCCGGCCAGTTCGCCGTCAAGCGTCTTAGCCACTTCCAAAGCCGCTTCGGTTTGCAGACTGAGATAGGCATCGG
>JAKLQL010000136.1 GCA_022013395.1 Acetobacterium sp. | reverse complement strand
TTTACATGAATTATGATAATTTATAGGCTGTGTAGAACAGCATAAATTTTAAGAATGATTCATAATCTGTTATGAAAAAAGGTGATTTATTTGTCAAAAGTTAAAAATGTACTGCTAGGGAAATCATTAAGATCAGATGAAATCAAACATGAACGTTTGTCCCGACGATGGGGCCTGCCGATATTGGCCAGCGATGCTGTTTCTTCAGTCGCTTACGCTGTTGAAGAAATACTAATCGTTCTGGTTCCTCTGCTTGGCTTTGCCGCCTTTGGATATGTGCCTGGTGTTGTTGGTGCGATCATCCTGTTGCTTCTCATCCTGGTGTTTTCTTACTCTCAAATTATTTCGCATTATCCTAATGGTGGCGGCGCCTATATTGTTTCCAAAGAAAATCTTGGTGAAATGCCAGCGTTAATTTCAGCCGCTGCCTTGATGGTAGACTACATTTTAACCGTAGCGGTTAGTATCTCAGCATCCACCATGGCAATTGTCGCAGCGGTACCCAGTCTTGGCCCGTTTCGGGTTGAGATATCCGTTGCCTGTATTTTACTCATTACACTGATTAATTTGAGAGGAATGCGGGAGTCATCAAAAATATTTGGGATTCCTACCTATGCGTTTATCATTGCCATGTGTATCATGATTGCGGTTGGATTCTTTAAGTTATTCTCGGGAACCCTGACGCCAATCACCTATACGCCGGACCAACTAACAAGTGTCTTGCCGACCCAGGCATTTCAAGGTGTTCTGGTACTGCTGGTATTACGGGCATTTTCATCCGGATGTTCGGCATTAACCGGCGTTGAAGCAGTGAGTAATGCCGTTCCGGCTTTTAAAGAACCTTCGCAGCGAAACGCCAAACATGTATTGTATTTACTAGCTGGGATTATCGTTGTGGTGTTTGGTGGAACGACAATTCTGGCAGTTAGTTTACATGTTGTTCACCTTGAAGGTACCACGGTTGTGGCTCAAATTGCGCAATCAATTTTTGGCCGAAACTTTTTTTACTATATTATCCAGATCACGACCTCATTGATTTTAATTCTGGCTGCGAACACCGCCTATAATGGGCTGCCACTGCTACTGTATTTGCTGGCCCATGATCATTACGTCCCCCGACAGTTTTCCCAGCGTGGAGCGAAGCTCAGCTTTTCCAACGGGATTCTGTTTATTATGGTGGTAGCTATTTTTCTGGTGATTGTGTTT
>JAKLQL010000135.1 GCA_022013395.1 Acetobacterium sp. | reverse complement strand
TGATATGATTAACTTCACCGGCATCTGAGTATTCAGCATTGCCTGTTCGTTGGTCGTTATATCATAAAAAACAAGATAGATAACGGCGTTATATTCACCTCTTTTCAGTATTGTTCCATCCTGTAATAATTGCAGTTTTATTTCATCAAGTGCATATCCCGGTGGGATCGCACCGGATCTTCCAATCACCTGTCGTGTTGTATCTGGCGAATATCCGGGTTGCGCTTCAATTCTTGCCTGTTCCACTGGTGTTCTGCCAGTTAAACCTAATGTTTTTATCATTTCTGCATCGGTTAACTGGAGCTCAATGACAATATTTTTGGTTGAATCCCCAGGATTTTTAAATGAAAAAACGCCTCCGGATGCTGCATTTTGAAATATAATCTCTTTTGCAAATTCAAACGATACCGAGTTCCCCTCGCTGGGCTCTATTTTTTCATCTGGAATAACCGTCACACTATCGTCGATGGGGATTGCCGGATAGGTAGGCGTCTTATCCTTGTAAAACCAAGCAAAAACACCTATCATCACTGCGGCGAATACACCTGCACCTATAAGCCACGGCAGCAATACTTTCCCGCTATTTTTTATCTTTCCAAAAACAACACAATGCAGAATTTCACCATTGTTTTTTCCCACTAAACCACCGGCAAATTGGCTGCTGGTTATTTCGCAGCTTGCAAAACAGCAGTTTATATAGCTGCCTTCATTAACACCGGCCAACCCACCTGAATATTTACCTTTTTTTACAACCCCTTCAATCCCTAAATTAACGATGATCGCTTCTTTGATTACTCCAAAGAATCCTGCATATTCCAGATCTTTGTCATTGACCATGAGATTCAATATGCCGTATCCACCACCATCAAAGGTGCCACTAAATGGATTGTTTTCATCAATGCCGATCGGCGTCCATTTTTTGTTTTTAAGGTCAATGTCATTGACAAGCAAATACCGCGCCTTTGCGAAAATTTTATCGCCTTCATTAATTTTTACAGCAATTTTATAAATCTGTTCCGCCGTTGATAATTCAATAACATCGTTTGCCGACGGTAGTTCGCAGTAAAATTTTTCACTGATAAATGTAGGCAGAAAAGGTTCATTCGAGTTTGTAATATTACTATCTGTACTTTTTTTATTTATAGTCGTAATTTTCCATACATTTTCAAAATCCCAGTCGAACTGCCTTTGAAATGCTTCAAAAGACATGTCTTTTTCCAGCTTACCTAAATCGATGTCCAGCAGCTTTTCTGAATTTGCTTTACTTTTATTAAAAAAGCAATTAACGACAGATCCTGAATTTTTGGCTCTAAATCCGCCGGTGACTTTTGCCTTTTTGACCCGTCCAGTGCTATAAGAATTTTTTAATTCTCCTTTGTTATTGCCGCAAAAGCCTGCTGTGGTTCCTTTTCCCAAAACCGTCATATTAGCATAACTGTCTGCGATCATGCCACTGTTCAAAGCGACAAAGCCACCACAAACTGCATTATTATTAACCATCACTATTCCTTCTTTCTAAACATTTGTTTCAGGTTAGAATCTAGGGTAATACTGAGTTTAACTGAATACTAATCGACCCGAATTTCGTTGGGGTCGAACCAATTTGAGTGGGTTGCCCCTGGAGATTCAGATAGGTATTCGCCGTTGATGCAGGACCTAAATGCATTGTTCCTGTTTGAATGCCATTTAAATTACCTGATTTTTGTGTAAATGTCCCTGTAATGTTGCCGCCATCAGGTGAAAACACCATATATGCAAAGGTCACATCAACGGGTTGAGCCGATTCATTCGTTACTTTTATTTGATCATTACTTCCATTAAAGCCAGCCGCATTCCATCCTCCGCCAACCCAGGAGTGAGCATTCGGATTCCATGTTCCCAAATCATAGTTAAATGTCATCGCACCCAAATCGACAGTCACTTTAAAAGTGTCACCTGCTCCGTCAAGAGTGATCGGGTCACTCGTAACCGGAACTATCTGGTTTGTATTTGATGTCACCGTATTTGGTTTAGTTGTCAGTACGGCATTAGGGGTATCAGATAATATGTTTTCTTGTGGAGCAGCGACAATATCCCCAGTCTGAGGGACTAATTCAATGATATCATGGAAATCGGTCTCTTGAGGGCTAGTGACATCCGACGCACCGGTCTTCGGTGTTTCTTCAATGATGTCAGAGGGATTGTATACTTGTGGAGTCTCCATATTTTCGCCATTTTCTGGTACAATTTCAATCGTGTCCACTTGTGTATTATTTAAGGTAACGCCACCTGTGATGGCCAATAAGCGACCCTGCACGGTAACATCTGTTTCTGAAAAAATGGATGTGTCTGCAAAAATATTCCCTTTGAAGTCAGTCTTTTCTCCCAACGTTACATTGTTTGCAACCTGCCAAAAGACTCGACTGAATTGTGCTCCGTTAATAAGTTCGATCCGGCTGCCTTTTTTGGTGATCAGAGTTGAATTTACCTGAAAAATAAAGACAGCGTTGATATCACCCTGAGCATCAAGTTTAAGAGTTCCTGTGATGGTTGCCGGTAAGTTTAATGAGTAAACTCCTGGTGAGAGTGTTTGTCCGCCCAAATTAGTAGTAATAGCTTTAGCATTATCGCTATCCTTAATATTGTTATAAGCCATCATTAAATCATTTTGAACGAGCTTGGCATTGTCGTCATTTGCATGTGTCATACCAGCGGTCAATTGATCCGTCGTTAACCCGGTGATGAGCATTCCCGGTGAAGTGCCAATATTACCATTTATTTTTGTGGCAGTTCCGGTATTGGCAATTTCCGTACCGGCAAAAACTGCATAACTGAGGCCAGCACCCAGGTCCACTATCGGTTCTAGTTCTGCCGCTCTGGCAGATGATGTTAACATCGGTGACAGTAACAATATGAGAATAACCGTAAACGTTTTCATTTTAAATGATGATTTCACCATCTTAATCACTCATTTCTATATCTTTGGATAAGTTTGCCAAATATTTATTTTAACGATATAAATTTATTATGCAGTGCTTTTCAAACGCCTTTGTATGGCTTTAAATAAAGCCTTATATTTTTTGTAGCTAAAGTTTATAAAATAAATTTTATAAAAAAAAACAACGTAACTAAACGTTGCATAATGCATAAATTATTGAAATATTAATATGCAACTGGCTGTCTGGAAAAATATTACTCAGACCCTATAGCTTTGCGTCCTTACCTTTCGATAAGTTTGCTCTTTATTTATTAACACCATATCACTCATTTTTATATTTGTCAAGATCATTAAATATTTTTCTAATCCAGTATTTTTTTATGAATAATAAATTTCATCGTTTTTATCCTGTGTTTTAATTTTTGACTTCAAGCATCTTTTTAGCTCTTAAGTGACTTTAACTATTCATCTCTTAAACAGGTTGGTTCTTCTGGCTGATTCACGAATACAAAACAAGCAGATGTGGACATTAACACTGCCAACGCTGTAGCCATTACCGCTACAATACCAAACACTTTATTTTTCATTTTATCCTCCAAGTATTATTTATTCTTAGTTATAACCCTTTTTTATTCTTTCAAACATTTTACATCAACTATTTTTTCACTTTAATCAGTGATTGATCAACCGAACCATTTCTATTTTCAAATAGCTGTGTTTATTCTGTTTCCCTGGGAAACAAATATAATCAAATGATGGGATTGATTAATAACTTTTTATTAAGATAAAAGCTTATTATTTTCTTTTTCAATCACCAAAAAAGAGCGTAGAAATCCTGAAATCAAAAAAAATAAATACTTTGTCATTTCTACGTCTTTTAAAAAAAGTCTACTGGATAGGTGGTTTTTTCATGACCACTGGATTCTCATTATCCTTCGTCCAAACTACTAAGGTAGATTACACCTTAACGAATCCAAAATCTCTCCCGAAGTTTCCCCCGAACCGTGATTGTTTTACTTGGGTTTACGTTCTCATCCCCAATGACGACACTTTAATGCAGCAGCACATTAAAACGCCGAGTAGATTTACTGTTTAAGCTCTACCACACAACGCTTCTTTTTAAAGTGGTCTAACGTTGTCCCCCACCCTCATAATTTAGTTTTTAGGCACAACAAAAAGGGTGTGCAGCAATCAAGCGACTGCCATTTTGACAGCTTTTCTGGTATGGGTCTTAGTGATATTCCTTCACTGGATAAATATTTGAGTCAAGCTTACCCCAATATAAAAAAGAGTTTTAGTAAAACTATTGGTGAAAGTTACACTGTAAACCATTGTCAGCATTGTAAATCAATCCAAGGATACAATTATGTTGTCACTGATCCACATGAAATTTTTAGTGAATTAACTTTTGAATATAAGATGGATGAATTCTTAGACACAATCATTCCATTTGACCTGGTTAAACCAAGTCAAGAAGATATTTCTGATAGTTTCAAATGGCTAGAAACGTATTTTTCTCCCGAAGAATAAATTACTATCTTATGAAAATTGGCCAATTTGATGAAATCGTTGTGCAGATGACCGGTAATTATTAAGTCCGACAGTGCCCAATCTACTTCCTCAAAGAAAAACGTTGGCTAGAATAGCGCTATAAATTATTTAACATTCTGTTTTATTTTCAAGATCCAAACAAACAATCCCAATTAATTATATTTTTCAATTTTGGAGAAAGACACCATGAAAGTAGCCATATATGCACGTTATAGTAGCGATAATCAAAGAGACGAATACAAATCTGATGCACAAGTAAGGGCGATCAATGAATACGCCAATAAGAGCGAAATAACGGTAATTAGTATTTATATCGATGAAGCCCGATCCGCAACATCAGATAATCGACCTAATTTTTTAAAAATGATGAAAGATTCTGAAATGAGACTTTTTGACCTGGTGTTAGTACACAAGCTAGATCGATTCTCAAGAAATCGCTATGACAGTGCGTTTTATAAAAATTTACTAAAACAAATGGAGACAGAGTGGTTTCAGTCCTAGAGCAACTTGATGATAGTCCGGAGTCAATCATCTTAGAGTCTGTCCTGGAAGGAATGAGTGAATACTTTTCAAAAAAACTTTCAAGGGAGGTAATGAAAGGCATGAAAGAAACAGCGCTTCAGTGTCGCCACACCGGCGGCATTCCCCCGCTTGGTTATGATGTCAATCCAGACAAAACTTTTTCTATTAATACATTTGAATCAAAAGCCGTTAAACTCATCTTTGGTATGTACGCTGCCGGCGACGGCTACTCAAAAATTATAGATGAGTTGAACAGGCTTGGTTATCGCACAAAACGTGGAAATACTTTTGGAAAAAACAGTATCCATGATCTCTTAAAAAACGAAAAATATACCGGTACATATATTTTTAATCGTACTGAAAAAAAGGAAAATGGCAAAATAAACGGTCACCGTATAAAAGATGAAACAGAAATCATTCGCATTCCTGGTGGTATGCCTAAATTGATTGAAAAAGAAATGTTTGAAAAGGTTCAAAGTAAAATGATTGAAAACAAACACGACCCAGGGAGATTCTTGGCAAAAGAAGTTTATTTATTAAGTGGATTAGTATATTGTGGAAAATGTGGTGGTAAAATGACTGGCAAAAGAAGATACGCTGGTCGTAACCATAGCCTTTATACAACATATGAATGTTCTACGCGAAAAAACAAAAGAACGTGTGATAT
>JAKLQL010000134.1 GCA_022013395.1 Acetobacterium sp. | reverse complement strand
TATTAAAGGGTATTTGCAAAAACCAGTTGATCAAAGTGATTTAGATTCTGCGATTGAAAGACTGTCTGAGGGCGAAGAACTTTATAAGGTACTAAAAAGCAATTTTGAGGAAGCGTTCAAAGAGTCGATTTTCAGCTTTTTGAAAAGAGAAATCGGCGGAGAAATTGCTGTCGAAAAAGTACTGGCACATTCGATGACCACAAATTCTTCCGGGATCTCGGTGGCAATTGGGATTATTGGACGGCATGACGGCCGGTTGATTATGGATATGTCCGAAGATACCGCCCTGGGTATGACGAAAAAAATATTGCAGGATGACACCCAAAAGATTGACGATGCCATTAATTTCTTAAGTGAATTTACCAATGTTATTGCCGGGAATGCCTGTTCACTTTTAAATGGGCTCAATCGTTCTTTTGGCCTGCGGGTTTCGCCGCCAACGGTGTTCAGGGGAAAAGACATAACGATTTCCATTGGCGATATTATGAGTGAGTCTTTCGTTATCAAAACAGATCTTGGTGACGTTTTTATGAATGTCGGATTTCAAAAGGGGGCTGTGGAATGGATGTAACAATTATCAATCCTTTTATTGCATCAGTTACGGATGTAATGCCTCAATTAGGATTTGAAAATATCGTTTTAAAAGAACAAATCGAAAAATCCAAAAAAATAACTGCCAGCGGAATTGTGCTGACATTGGGAATTGTCGGTGATAAAAAGGGAAATGTCGCCTACTCCATTGATACCGAGGGAGCAAAACAGATTGCCTCCACCATGATGATGGGTATGCCGGTCGATGAGTTGGATGATATGGCAAAGAGTGCAATTTCTGAGCTATCGAACATGTTAACCGCCAATGCGACAATTAATTTCTCGAATGATGGCATTAATGTTGATATTTCGCCGCCAACCATGTTGACTGGTGAAGATATCGAACTCAGTATGAGCAAGGACCAGGTTATGTGTGTTCAATTTGATATTGATGGTATTAAGCTGGAAATCAATGTGGCCTTGGATTAAATAAGGTTGACATTAATTTAAACAACAAAAAAATGAGTATTATCCGAGATGGATGATGCTCATTTTTTATTGTTTTCGATTTGAACAGTAAATCATGACCACCGGCTTGCGGGTGATCATGATAATGAGCGGAAGTGAGACCTTATTTCGACTTGGTTAATTGAAAGTTGCTGACCATATTTTTAAGCAGCTCGGCCTGGCTGTACAGTTCTTCACTGGCAGCGGCGCTTTCTTCGGCGGTGGCCGAGTTGGTCTGAACAACCTGTGAAACCTGATCGATCCCTTTGTTGATTTCATTGATGGAAGCAGTTTGCTCATTGGAAGCGACATCAATTTTACCAACCAGAGCAGCGACTTTAGCAACCCCGTCGACAATTTCATTAAGGGATTCGGCGGTATTGTTGGCAATAACAGTGCCCTCAGAAACCTTGAAAATGGAGCCTTCAATCAGTTCGGTGGTTTCTTTGGCGGCTTCGGCACTGCGTCCGGCCAGGGTTCTGACCTCTTCAGCGACGACAGCAAAACCTTTGCCCTGCTGTCCGGCTCTTGCGGCTTCAACTGCCGCATTCAGTGCCAGGATATTGGTCTGGAAAGCAATATCATCAATAACCTTGATGATATTAGAAATTTTTGCAGATGAGGCATTAATTTCTTCCATCGATCTTAGCATTTGTTGCATCTGAGTGTTACCACTTACCGCATTCTTCTGGGCGGTCAGCGTTAGCTGGTTGGCCTGGTTAGCATTTACGGCATTTTCTCTGGTTTGAACGGCGACTTCAGCAATTGAAGCATTCAATTCTTCCATGGAACTAGCCTGCTCGGTGGCACCTTGTGCCAGTGCTTGACTGCCATAGGAGACCTGCTTCGATCCGGAGGCAACCTCGTCGGCTGAATCGTTGATATTGCCGAGAATTTTGTTAAATGATCGTATCGTGTCATTGAGGGAATTCTTGATAATCGCATAACTGCCCAGATAATCTCCCTGCATCGGTTGGGTCAGATTGCCGGCCGCCATTTCGGCTAAGATGATGGCAGCTTCGTTGATGGGTTGTTCGATGGCGTCCAGGGTCTGGTTAAAGCCGTCAACAATATCCCGATAGCCGCCTTCAAATTTAGACGCATCACTACGTAGTTCCAGGTTGCCGTTGATCCCAGCCTGAGCCAGATTGCGCGATTCGGCAATTAAATTGTCGATGCTGGTCAGGGTGGCGATCACAGATGGGGTCAGTTTATCGTTATCGGAACGCTGGCCGATGGCGACAAAGTCAGTCAGTCGGCTGGTATCGCCTTGGGAAATCCGGATAAAGGCATCCTGAACAGTGAGCAGTCGGGAATGAACCAGGTTGATTTCCTGGGAAAATTCTTCCATATTGCCTTTGTAGCTGCCGTCCATTGATAGGGTATAATCATTGGCAGCCATTTTGGTCATCACCTGACGCGCCTCATTAATGGGCGCCAGCAGGGAGTTAAGCGTGTTATTAAAGCCCATGATGATTTTTCGGAAATCACCGCTATGCCGGGTGGCATCCGCCTGGATTTCCAGCTGGCCTTCAGTAGCGGCCTGAGCCAACATCTCGACATCGGACACCAGGGCATTAATATTATCGATACAAGCGTTAAGGTTTTCTTTAATGGTGTTAAAGTCGCCATGATAGGTAGCGGTGATTTTTGCGGGTATCTCGCCCTTACTGATTCTATTGACATAGTCGGCCGACATGTTCAGGGGCTCAACCACGGCATCTAAGGTATTATTGACCCCAACCACAATATCCCGGTACTTGCCCTGGAATTTGTCAGCATCACCACGAATCGATAAATGACCGTCGGTGGCTGATTGAGTCAGCATTTCCACCTCAACTTCGAGATTCTTGAGGTTTTTCACCACTTCAATCAGACTCTTGGACTGAGTATCCTGATCGGATTTCACGTCGACGGTTACTTCCAGATTACCCAGAGAAATCTGTTCCAGGGTAGCAATGTTTTCCTGAATATTTTCGGATAGTTTCTGGAAGGATAATCCCAGTTTGCCCAGCTCATCTTCCCGTTTAATGATTTCATCAGGAATCTCGCTGTCAAAATCGCCTAATTCAGCTTTATGGAACAGCTCGGTGATCAGGACGATGGGGTTGACCACCCCTTTGATCTGCTTGACAATTATAAAACTCAGCACGATCAGGGTTAATAAGAATAAACCAATCAACTGGAAAATCAGCATCATAATCGGGGCATTGAGCTCGCGTTGGGGCTCCATAATCGCCAATGTCCAACCGGTTGCGGGGATCGGAGCATAATAGATATTATTTTTCCCGGAAGCATCGATAAATACCCCGGATCCAGGTTCGCCACTGATCATGCTTTTCCCCAAGGCGGCCAGGCTGGTGTTG
>JAKLQL010000133.1 GCA_022013395.1 Acetobacterium sp. | reverse complement strand
CATAAACGCAATTGATTCATCAACTCCAAATTTGTCAAAAACCTTAACAGATGGAATATTATACGAATTTACAAGTGCAGATCGGACTGTAACATTTCCATGGTAAGCGAAATCATAGTTTTTAGGAGCATATCCCCCAAAATCAGTATAGGTATCTGAAATGATCGTTGATGGCGTAATCAGGCCATTTTCCATGGCACCGGAATAATATAACGGTTTAATATTAGAACCCGGTTGTCTGGCTGTATTGGCCATATCAATTTGGGTGTTCCCACCATAATACGCTTTAACACTGCCATCCAGATCGACCGTTACGACTGCACCGGTTTCCTCAGTCATACCATAATCATCCAACCCGGTGTACAAACTATTGATGGCATCCGCTTGCATGTTTGAATCGATTGTAGTATAAATTCGGTATCCCCCATTGGCGATATTTTCCTTGATATAGTCAATAGCCTGTTCTTGAGTAATTCCACGCTCCTGCATGACCGCTGAGGCTTTTAAGGTTGCATATTCATCTAAGGCCTGAGATACAAAGGCCTCATAATTATCGACAATCTGATCGTCATTATTGATGGTGGCCGGATCTCTGATCACCAGCTCAGTTGCATAGGCAGCATCAGCCTCTTCCTGGGTAATATATTTTTCTTTAACCATTCGGGTTAAAACTTCCAGCTGGCGTTTTTTTGCAGCTTCAAAATTTGTGTTAGGGGCATAAGCACTTGGTGCCTGAGGCAAACCTGCCAGCATGGCGGCTTCTGCCAGATTAACCTGAGATACTGGTTTATTAAAATAAGTCTGTGCTGCTTCTTCAATCCCATAGGCTCCCGAACCAAAATAGTATTCATTAAAATACATCTCCAGGATCTGATCCTTGGTATATTTTTCTTCCAACTGTAGTGCGATTGATATTTCTTTTAATTTTCTGACCATTGACTGTTGGAAGGTTTGTTCAGTTGCAATATCCGGTAGGAACAACACTCTGGCAAGCTGTTGAGTAATCGTACTGGCTCCTTCACCGATGCCATTGTTG
This sequence comes from Acetobacterium sp., assembly GCA_022013395.1. Classification (GTDB taxonomy): domain Bacteria; phylum Bacillota; class Clostridia; order Eubacteriales; family Eubacteriaceae; genus Acetobacterium. Next base: position 418 of record JAKLQL010000133.1, on the reverse strand, counting down.
GCAATATTCGAAAAGAAAGCCCGGCCAATCCCAAAGATGTCAATTCCGAAATGCTCATAAAACCGGGAATCCTCCACCGAAACCAGAGCTTGCTGTAATTGTTTTGGGATCTGATCGATGGTAACATTGGTTCTGTTCTTGGTATATAACTGAGCAATGACCACATTATCAGCTGAATAAATTTCTGTTTTATCCTTAGCCATGTACTGATAATCTGATATATCCATACGGTTGGCAGCGTAAATAGAGTACATCACCCCAACCCCCAGAATTCCCAGAACTAAGAGAACGATAAGCACCTTTACTCCGATATGTTTTTTCTTTTTACGTCTTTTTATTCCTTTTGTTTGCTTTTCACTCATTTTATCACCTTTTCTATTTATTATCTATTAGACGCTTTTTTAGGTCTGTTAGTTCT
>JAKLQL010000132.1 GCA_022013395.1 Acetobacterium sp. | reverse complement strand
CGATTAGCATTGATTGCAGATCTGGAAAAACTGTTTTCCGGCAAGCGCTTTGTCGAATTTGTGGCGGTTTCCCGGCTCAAATACATTTCCATTGAGGCTTCTAAACGGCTTACCGACATCAGTAATGGCAACTACGGGCTAGAAGCCGATGATGAAGGAAAATTCATTATCCGGGATTACAAAAATGGCGGCGCTTCCCGAGATGCATCAACCTTGTCCGGCGGGGAAACCTTTCTGGCCTCTTTGTCGCTGGCGTTGGCCTTATCGGCAGAAATCCAGTTAAAAGGACGGGCCCCCCTGGAATTTTTCTTTCTGGATGAAGGTTTTGGCTCCCTCCACGAGGATGCTTTGGAGGTGGTGATGAACTCCATTGAAATGATTCATAACGATAAATTAAAGGTGGGGATCATCAGCCATGTGGAATCCATCAAAAACCGGATGCCGGTCAAACTGCTGATTACCCCGGGCGAAGCCGGAGTTGGTGGCAGCAAGGTACGGATTGAGCGATAGCAGTAACGAAAGGCCAAAAATGATGACCGACTATACCATTAAATATTCAAAACGCAAGACAATGGGATTGTACATTACTAAAAATGCCGAGATCGAAGTTCGGGTGCCCTTGGGAACGCCTCAAAAAGTGATCGGTGACTTTGTCGAAAATCACCGCGATTGGATCAATACCCACCACCCAAATGTAGCTGGACAGGTTGAAGCGCGGGAAAATTTTCAGTTGGAATTTGGAGCAGAACTGTTATTCCTGGGACAGTACTTTCCATTGATTCCGGTTGAAAAAACAGCGACCGGATTTAGCGGCAAACATTTCTATGCCTATGCGCATCTGTCTCCGGAGGAATTAAAAGCCAGCCAGGTTGACATCTACCGAACCCTGGCCAAACGAGTGATTGAGGATCAGGTGAATAAGCTGAGCAAACATATGGGATTAAAACCAAAGGCAGTGAAAATTAATGGGGCCAAAAGCCGTTGGGGTTCCTGTTCCAGTGCCGGGAACTTGAATTTTTCCTGGTATCTGGTGATGGCCGAAGAAACCACCATTCGTTATGTGGTTGTTCATGAACTGGCCCATATCGTCGAAATGAATCACTCAGCAAAGTTCTGGAAAATTGTGGAGCAGGTGCTACCCCGTTACAAAATCGAGCGTGAAAAACTCAAAGCGCTCCAGAAAAAATTGAAAACCGAAAACTGGGAATAATAATAGAGTAATATTAAAATGATAGCCAGTTTTAGAGAGTCTTATAAGGGGACTCTTTTTTTTGCGAAATAACTCATACCAGCACCTGGAATTCAAGTAACAGTTCGTCATAATCAATAGTTTCCAGAGAAGGTCCGGTAATGATAACTGAAAAAATTCTTTTAGAGTCAAAAACCGTCGCAAATAATTCTTTAGGGTCTGGAAAGGTTTCGGCTCGGATCTGGCAGCATAGATAATCCCCTTCCGGCAGAATTCGGATAAGATCTGTTTCAAAGTCTGGCATGATGGTTTCAAGAAAGGTATAAGCCGTCATCTGCCCATTCTCATAATTTTCAATGGTGCCAAAGGGAAAAGTAGCATAAATACTGTTCTCTTGAGCTAAAACAAAGAGTTGGGACAATTGCTCTTCATATTCTCTGATTGTTAACTTGGGTGGATTGGGGATGCAAATAACATGACGTTGCTGGATGCGCTTGGTGTAGAGTCCTTTTATGCCCTGATACGAGGCACTTTCATTAATGCGGTTTAAATTAATTTCGATTTTCTTAAGGGCATCCTCAACTCGCCTGATTTTCTGAGTCGCAATTTTTTTACCATCCTCCAGGAGCAGTTTAATCTGAAATTGCCCCTCACCATTGGCATAGTTTTTCATATCTTTGAGCGGAATTTGCAGTTCAATACATAGCAGGATGAGGTCAAGAACCATGAGCTGATCCAGTGAATAATGACGATAATTGGTCTCGGGATTTATGTAAGCAGGGATCAGGACGCCGATTTTTTCATAATAACGCAAAGATTTAATACCGATATTTTTTATTCTCGCAACTTCGCCGATCGATAAATAGTTTTTCACAGATTTGCTCCTTTTTAGTTGACTCTCCCATGATGGGATAGTTTATAGTATATCAGGGAGAGTAAAAAACGTCTATCAAAACAATCGATTCAAGCAAAACCAGATACTGAAAATCGGAAATCAGTAAGGCGTCATTTATCGGTGATTTGGAGACGACTTTGGAATTTTAAGACTTTGAAATTCTAAAGCTAAGGTAATGATTATAAAAGCTAGTTTTTAGGAGGAAATTTGAACATGAACAATACAGCAACAATCGAGACTAAAGAAAACACGCTCGGAACAGATCCGATCGGGAAACTAATGGTCAAGTTTGCAGTACCCAGCATCATTGCGATGGTCGTCAATGCCCTTTACAACATTGTCGACCAGATCTTTATTGGCCGAGGGGTTGGTTTTCTGGGAAACGGTGCCACCAATGTGGTTTTACCAATTACCATTCTAGTAATCGCATTGGCGTTGCTAATTGGTGACGGCGGTGCAGCGTACATGGCTCTGCAACTGGGTAAGGGCGATAAAAAGGCGGCAGCAAAGGGCGTTGGTAATGTGGTGACCCTCGCTATTCTATTGGGTATCGGGTTTGCCATCATCTGCATGGTGTTTCTGGAACCTCTTTGCCTACTGTTAGGCGCAACCGAAAATATTCTGCCATACGCTCTGGATTATGGACGGATCATTATTATCGGTTTTCCTTTTTCAGTGATCAGCATCGCTCTAAGTGGAGTGATTCGAGCTGACGGAAACCCAAAATATTCGATGATGGGAATGATTTTAGGATGTATCACCAATGTAATCTTAAATCCCATTTTTATTTTTGTCTTTCATTGGGGCGTTCAGGGTTCAGCGCTGGCGACGATTATTGGCCAGGCGTTGAACTGTGGCATGTATTTGCTTTACATCAGAAAATTTAAAAGCATTGACATAAAGCGAAACTACCTAAAATTAAAAGCTGGCGTGATTACAAAGGTATGCAGTCTGGGCGTCTCAAGTTTTATTACCCAGATTGCCATTGTTGTTGTGATTGCCGTTAGTAACAATGTACTGGTCAAATATGGCGCCATGTCAGTTTATGGAGCCGACATCCCCCTGACAACCATGGGCATCACAATGAAGGTCAGCCAATTGAGTATGGCTATCGTTTTAGGGATCGCAACCGGTGCTCAGCCGATTCTCGGATACAATTACGGGGCTGGAAATATGGAACGGACGAAGAAAACATTCAAGATCACCATTATCGCAGCGACGATTTGTATGGTGGCGGCAACCATTGTTTTCCAATTCTTTCCCAAAGCACTGGTGGATATTTTTGGAACAGAATCCGAACTGTACACAACCTTTGCGATTATGTGTTTCCGGGTTTTTCTGTTATTTTCTATTTTCAGTGCTTTCCAAATGTGTACCGGGATCTTTTTTCAGGCAATTGGTAAACCGGTTGAGGCAACCATCTTATCGATGTCCCGACAGATTATCATTTTTATTCCCGCAACACTGATATTGCCGATGTTTATGGGCGTTGAAGGGGTACTTTGGGCAGGACCGGTGTCAGATTTACTGGCCTTTATTCTGGCTGCGATACTACTGACCACCCAATGGAATAAAATATTCCATAAAAAGCCAATTAAAGAAGGCATCAGCGAAAATATTTTACAAAATGCATAAAAAACGATGAGTTGAAAAAATAAAATTATCTCTGGTCTAAGGTCGATTATTGATAAATGCATGCTTTTGATATGCATTTATCAATAATCGGCCTTGTTTTTTGCAAAATAACTTGACAAGATCATGAAAATTTGGCATAGTGTATATATAGTATATATACACTATGCCAAATGAACAGAGGTGATCCATTGAATATCGTCATTAGTAATTCAAGTGACAAACCCATTTATGAACAGATATCAAATCAAATCAAAAAAATGATTATCAGCGGCGAGCTAAGCACCGGAGAGGCCTTGCCCAGCATGCGCTTTTTAGCTAAGGAACTGCGTATCAGCGTGATTACCACCAAGCGGGCCTATTCAGATCTGGAACGTGATGGATTTATTGAAACCGTCACTGGTAAAGGGAGTTTTGTGGCCAGCCAGAATCTGTCTTTTATCAGAGAAGAGCAATTACGGCTGACCGAAGATCTTTTGCAAAAAGCCGTGGATATTGCCAAAAGCAGTGATATTTCCTGGGATGAATTAATAGAGTTGTTGGAACTATTGTATAAGGGAGAATAAAATGATTAACGCCATCGAAATTAAAAACTTAAGCAAGAACTATAGTGATTTTAACTTAAAGGACGTCAGTTTTAATGTGCCAAAAGGGTGTATTGTGGGATTTATCGGTGAAAACGGAGCCGGGAAAACAACAACCATTAAAGCTATGCTTAATCTGATTAAGCATGATAGCGGAACCATTCAGATGCTGGGGATGGATACGGGTAAAGAAGAGAAAGCGATCAAAGAATCGGTTGGTGCTGTTCTGGATGGCTGCAATTTCCATGACAACTTAAAAACCGGTGACATATCCCGGATGATGGCCAGTATTTATAAAAAATGGAATGAGTCGGTTTATCAGCAATTTCTCAAAAAATTCAAGCTGCCTGAGAATCAGATCATTAAAGAATATTCCCGGGGCATGAAAATGAAACTGCAAATTGCCGTGGCCTTATCCCATGAACCTAAGATACTGATCTTAGATGAAGCCACCAGTGGACTGGATCCCATCGTTCGCGAAGAAATTTTAGATGTTTTTATGGAATTTATCCAGGATGAAGAACATGCCATTCTGATATCGTCCCATATTACGAGTGATCTGGATAAAATCGCTGACTATATTGTTTTTATTCATCAGGGCGAAATTCTGCTGGATGAAGAAAAAGAGACTCTCCTTTCAACGAGGGGAATACTCAAATGTGGCGAAGAGGATTTTAGAAAGCTTGATCAAAATGAGTGCATTCGTTATCGAAGAAATCATTTTGGTTTTGAAGTGCTGGTCAAAGATAAGGAAGCGATTAAGAAGAAATTTCCGGATGCAGTGGTTGATGGTGTAACCATTGAAGAAATCATGTTGTTTTACATCAAAGGAGAAAAATAATGAAAGGTCTCATTTTAAAAGATTTACTAAATCTGAAAAGTACATTCAAAACCCTGGGAATCATGATCATCTTTTTTGCCTGCGTCTTTATTCCTCAGGGAAATAGTTTTGTTTTTGGAATCATTATTATGATGTTTGCCATGATGGTGGTGACTACCATCAGTTATGATGATCTGGCCAAGTGGGATACCTATGCATTGACGATGCCAGTGACCCGAAAAGAAATTGTGACCAGCAAATATCTGATCATGGCAATTTTAAATGTGTTGGGAGCGATATTAGCTTTAGTAGTGGGAATACTTGGAACCATAATCATGAGACGAAGCTTTGACCTGGAAATATTAGCCATCACTGGGGTGATCTTTCTGATCGCTTTTATTTTTGGGAGTGTCATCATTCCCCTGATTTACAAGTTCGGCACCGAAAAAGCCCGTTTGATGTTGATTCTCTGTGCCCTGATTCCCACTGCTTTAATTTTGCTGGTTGAACAACTGAATGTCCCTTTGCCAAACACCGCGAACCCCTGGATCTACCTGATTTTGTTAGTTGGTCTGACAATTGTCGGATTAATCGTTTCATTTATAATCTCATTGAGAATTTACGAAAAAAAAGAATTTTAAAAGAATTTAAAATAAACAAAAGGGATCTGAGTAGCTACTCGGATCCCTTTTGCGATCAATCATTAAGTTAGCTTTCTAACCGTTCCAGTAAAGCCTCTTCAAAAGCATTAATCCCAATTCGATCAAGAACGGCACAGATTCGCTCGCCATCTCGGCCCAATTCCAGATAGGTTTCAAGTATTTTTTCAATCAGGTTAGGGACTTCAGCAACAGCATACAAATCGGTTAAGCGATCCCCGAAACGGTAGCCCCGGCCCATCCGACCACCCAGATAGACAGCAATTCCGCGCACCTCTTCAGCGATGGCACCGGTAGGACAAACCTGAGCACATTTGCCACAATTGAGACATTTCCGTTCATCCCAAACTAAATTTTCATTTAGCATGGTAAGTGATTGGGCGCGACAGACTTTGGTGCATTTGCCGCAGTTAACGCAGGCATCCCAGTCAAATTGAATATACGCCTGTCCCACCAGACCGATATCATTCGTATTGGCCTTGGCACAGTTGTTGGGGCAACCGACAAAGGTAATTTTAGTTTTGGCATGGAGATCCTGACCAAAAAACTGATCATGACAGTCGCCACACAGCTTTTGGGTATCATAAAGACCATGTTGGCAAACGGTGCCTTTACAGGCTACCAGGGGGCGGACTTTTTTGCCGGTACCACCATGAACCAATCCGCCGGCGGTGAGGGCAGCTTTGACCGATTCAATGTCTTCCAGAGCGATCCAGGGAATTTCAATGGCTAATCGAGTGGTTTCGCCCAGATAACCCCGGCCATACTTCTCGGCGATGACCGCCAGGGTCTGGATTTCTGTTGAAGTGAAATTTCCGGCCCGGCTTAAAACCCGAATGGAAAAATAACCCTCCTGCTGCTGGGCTAAGATCCCTTGAGCTTTCAATGCTGCAATTTCATTTTGTGTGATCACGCGGTTACCTGCTTTCATATAAAGGTATGAGGTGATTCCAAAAAAATAAGTGGTCATGGATGTGCAGTTCTACCTCATCATCATTGACCAGTTACGTTTTACGAAACACCTAACGGTTTGTTTCCTCTATTGTATGCCATATTTCTAAAAACAATATTAAATTTTATCATCCCATCAGACGGTGATTGTGTTAAAATAAACTAAATTCAGAAGAAAAAGGAGCATCACATGCTAAAACTTGAACAGGTCTCAAAAACCTATGGAAATAAAAATGAAAAAGCTGTGGATGATGTCAGCTTTGAGGTAAATGCTGGTGAAATATTTGGGTTTGTGGGGCCAAATGGTGCCGGAAAAACAACCACCATTAAAATGATTGTCAGCCTTTTAGCGCCTAATAGCGGAAAAATTATAATCAATGGCGTCGACAATCAGGAAAATATCCTGGAAGCAAAAAAACAGTTTAGCTATGTGCCGGACAGCCCGGAACTGTTTGAAAAAATAAAGGGCCTCGAATATCTGAAATTTATGGCCGACGTCTATCAGGTTCCGACCGCTGCAAGACAGGAACGGATCGAGAAATATCTGGATCTCTTTGAAATTAAAGATGCTGTCAACGATCCGATCGGATCTTTTTCTCATGGGATGAAGCAAAAACTGGCATTAGTAGGGGCACTCATTCATGATCCTCAGGTATTTATCCTGGATGAACCGATGGTTGGACTGGACCCCAAGGCATCCTTTGAGCTGAAAAAGATCATGCGGGATCATTGCGATCGAGGGCGGTCGGTTTTCTTTTCGACCCATGTTCTGGATGTGGCTGAAAAAATCTGCGACCGGATTGCCATCATTAAAAAGGGCAAGATCATTGAAGTGGGAACGATGGCCGAAATTCGAGAAAAAGCCGGGAGCCAGGAATCATTGGAGAATATTTTCCTGGAGTTGACCGAATAATGAAAGAGATCATTAGTTTAACCAAATTATTTATCAACGAATCATTGGGATTTTCGTTGTTTTTCTACAATCGCAAGTTTAACAAAAAAGAATATTACAAACAGTTATTTACCCTGATTATTGTACCAGTGGCGCTGATCCCGGCATTTTTTATGTATGTTTCGCTGATGTCAGCCACCTATTTTGGACTGACGATGATTAATCAGACCTCGGTATTCTTGAGCATCGGGTATATTATGGCGACGGTGCTGATCATCGTTTTTGGCGTTATGTATATTCTTTCGGAATTTTATTTCTCAGATAATATGGAAGAACTCATTCCATTGCCGATCAGTCCCAGAAAACTGATCATTTCAAAATTTCTTAGCATTCTGGTGTTTGAATATATTTTTGCCGCCTTCATTTTTCTGCCGATTTTGATTATTTATGGCGTTGGTCAGGGAATGGGACTGTTTTATGTGTTGTTGTCCTTTTTTGTCTTTGTCACAATCCCGGTGTTGCCGCTTTCATTGATGACAGCGCTGATTATGTTGATCATGCAATCAACTTCCCTTAAAGGCCGAAAGGACATGCTCCAGATTATTTTTGTGTTTATCGGCATTGCTGTTATTTTTGGCGTGCAGATCTGGTTTACCAGCCAATTGGGAAATGGCGACGAGGCAGATTTTCAACGCATCATGAATACATTGCTAACCAATAATGAGGGTTTACTAAACATGATTGGCTTTGCTATGCCGACCAGCTTTTTAATGGCTTGGGCCCTGAATAAAATCACCCTGATGTCTTTCGTCTGGGTGATTGCGTTGCTGGGAATTACATTTTTGGCCTGCGCATTGATGGTCGCAATCGGTGAACGGGTTTATATTAAAAGTATTGTCAGCGGAAAAATCATGAAAAAAGGTAAGCAGTTAAGCAGTGACGAGCGAAGCAAAGCCCTGATTAAAAAAAGTCATGGAGCCATGGCCGTATTTACCATGGATTTACGGCTCCTATTGCGGACCCCGGTTTATTTTTTTAATAATGTCAGTGTGGTCATTATTGCGCCATTGTGTATCTGGATCAGTTTTTCGTTCATTCAAATTCCCCCGGAAGATTTACAGGGGATGCAGAGCTTTTTTAGAGAGATGCCCATCTTGGTCAACTTTTTACTGATTGCCTTCTTTATTTTTTTCGGCGGAACATCCGCGACGACCGCCACCACCTTTT
>JAKLQL010000131.1 GCA_022013395.1 Acetobacterium sp. | reverse complement strand
TGCTTCCCAATATTCAGGTCAAGCTCCTTGATTTTCTGGAAAATCAGCGTTTCACCTCAGTTGGCGGCCTGGAATCTAAAACCGTGAATACCCGGATCATCACGGCTACCAATAAAAATCTGGCAGAATTAGTAGCAAAAAATACGTTTCGGGAGGACCTGTACTGGCGAATTAACGGAATCACGCAAACTGTCCCTGCTCTGCGGGAACGACGGGATGATATTTTCCCCATTGCCCAGTATTATTTAAAAGAGTACAACAAAAAATATAATCAAAATAAAGTTTTTTCCAATCAAGTAATTGAATCACTGATTCAATATGACTGGCCAGGAAATGTGCGGCAGCTTAAAAATGCTGTGGAACAAATGGCGGTGATGAGTCTTGGCAGTGTCATCGGTGCTGATAAATTACCAGAACAGTTGGGTGCTTTTTTTGCCAACGAGGGTATCAAAAAAAGACAGGTCATTTTTGACGACCTGGTTGAAAACTACAAGCGAGGAATTATTGAAGATTATTATGAGATTTACGATAATATCAACGACATGGCCGAATCGCTGGGACTAAGTCAAACCACCGCTTATCGCCTGGTAAATAAATATATCAAAAAATAATAAAACCACAACCAGGGGGGCCTTCAAAAGCTCCTTGGTTGTGGTCTATTTATTTGGATGGGCTACTCCATTAAAAATTCTGATCAAAATATTAAGGAACGATCCTTTGACCAAAATGATTTTTTATCCCAACTGAACACAACATCGGCATGAATCTCAGTAAAATAATCACGTATCAAATCGTTTAAATCATCCAGATTGTCAAAACGATTATCTTTATTCATCGATTCAATCCACATACTCTGTCCGCCACAAGCATCACTTAAATGAACCTTGTATGCCAAATCGCGCTCTTTGATGCGTCTGTTCACTTCACTAATATTATCCCAGGTAATAATCATCTCCAGATACTCCTTTCATTAGTGATTTTTCAATCAACTAATATTTATTCAATCTTAGTTCATGTACCCCAATAAGTCAATTTTATTCATCGATTTCTATCTATAAACATCATTTGTTTCAAATAATAAATGGACGATTGGTTGACCCCGGTGCTGAAGTGCCTTTGGGAACGACTTGTATTTCAATCGCTTCAAGTCTTAATGACAAACCTTGTGAACCTGCTGATGCACCATTTTTTGCCCAGTCCAACCAACCATAGTTTTGACAGTGAACCCGATAATAGACATCATAGTTACTCGCATCCGCTCCGGTCAGACGAATTTGAATCGCCTCCAATCGCAAGGATTGGTCATAGGTGCCGCTGGTTTGACCATTGCTTTTAAAACCCTGCCAGCCAATATTTTGAACATGGGTCTGATACTCAATCCCAAGATCATAACCTCGATTATTCATCTTGATTTCAATTCCCTCAAGCCGCAGTGATTGCCCTGAAGTGCCACTGATCTGCCCATCACTTTTCCATCCCTGCCAACCGACATTCTGGACATGGGTTCGGTAGGTACTACTTACGGTTTCATTTGAATTAATGGAAGCGACTGCTGAATTTAGCTGAATCAAACCGCTGCCATAATAAGGATCACTGCCAACTGTTCCCAGATCCAGGGCGGTATCTTTTAGAATCGTCTCAACCTTATCGGCATTTAAGCTGGTGTCGGCAGCCATCAGCACCGCACAGGCGCCGGCGACAATGGGACTGGAGAAAGATGTCCCGCTGGCATACTCATATCCGCCGCTTCTGGCGGTTGTTAAGACAGACTGTCCTGGCGCACATAGATCAACTCGATCATTGTATTGGGAAAAGGAAGACCGCGTATTGTCCTTGGTGGTAGCACCCACCGAAATAACATGATCATAGGATGCTGGATAGGAATATTGTCCCACCCGGGAACTCCATGATTCACCTTCATTGCCTGAAGACGCAACGACTATTTTTCCCGCTTTAACCGCTTCATTAACTGCTGCAGCCAGCGTTGGAAAAGTTCCGTAACCACCAAAACTCATATTGATTACTTTTACGTCTGGTCGCTCGGCCGCTTTAAGCAAAGCGGCACAAATATAGGCTACATCCAGCTGGGTATCCCCACTAAATTCGCCACCAGCACGATAGGGGGCAATTTTTATGTTAGCCATCCCCGAAATCCCAGCAGTTCCTATTCCATTATTGGTAACGGCAGCAATGCATCCGCTTACTGCCGTGCCATGACCAGCCAAATCCACAACACTCTCCTGACCGGTTACAAAATCATATCCCGCAACGGTATTACCAATAAGATCTGGATGATTAACATTTAAGCCGGTATCAATAACCGCCACTACCACTGGGTCCGTATTGGACACCTGGTTCCAGGTTTGGTCCGCGCCAATCCGCTGAAATTGCCAGGCTGAGCCGTTGACAACATAGGGATCATTGGGAAGGGCGGTCACTTCAATTTTATCATTTTTATCGACCGCCAGAACATTGGGATTTTGTTCCAGATCGGCCATCAGCGCTTCCACATTTGTTCCTTCGCTGACTTCGATTAAGTCAACCCGATTAGAGACCTGCTCTCCAGAAACAACCTCATCGGTTGTCAGCGACAGATCTTTTACATTGGATTCACCACTATCGGTATAGATAACTACAATCTGCTGATCTAAATGATCATTAATATTAATCGCTGGCACCTGTTCAAGGGTTTGAATTTCAGCCGGTGTTTCGTTATCCTGAGCAGATGCCAGGTCTGGAGGGGAGCCCTCATTGGCTGGTGATTCAGTTGCAACAGCTGATGTCTGATTATCAACTACATCTTCTGCCGATATCCCGGCCGGAAACAACAAGCAGAAAATCATCGTGATTGCAAGCCATCGTGTTATTATTCCTAATCTCTTATTCATGATGTCCTCTCTCAGTACTGCGTGTCTTATCTTTAGCAACTTTCTCATTCATGGTGTAATCCTTTACTTTTATGATACCCTTTTCGATCGGGATTTAATACTATAACACAAAATAATTATATTCTGCTATTATTTCAATCAATGCTTAAAACTTTTAATTAATTTTTTGGTCAAACTGATTGCGTTTTTTTTAGGAGCGTTCAAAATTTATTCATATCGCTATACAAATTCAAAGATTTTTGTTACCATCATCTTAATCTTACGGAGGTGTTACTATGATTCTCTATGGTTTAAATAAAAATCAGATCATTCCAACTGCCAAAGCCCAACGGGAAAAAGGCAAAGAAGCTCGAAAAACGATCCCTTTTTCCGCCCAGGCCACATTATCTCCAGTTGACCGCGATCCGGTTACACTCATCGAATCCCAAAATACTAATCGACTGCCTGAACTAATTGACTTGCGAAAAGAAAGAATGTCTATCTCGCCCTTTACCTTTTATCGGGGATCCGCTCTATTGATGGCCCATGATTTGTCCAAACAGGCAATCACCGGTCATCAGCTGATCATCTGCGGCGATGCTCATCTCAATAACTTCGGACTTTATGCTTCACCTGAACGTCGCCTCGTTTTTGATCTCAATGATTTTGATGAAGCCGCCCCTGGGAGTGGGATCTCAAGCGTTTAGTCACCAGCGTGATTCTGTGTGGTGAAGATCTGCAGCTAGGGAGCGATCAAATCCGGGATGCCGCCATGGAAACTGCCCATCATTATCGCACCGGTCTGCGGGATATCTTAAAACTGAGCTCATTGGATCGCTATTACGTCAGTATCGATGATGAAAAACTGCTCAAAGATATGCCCAAATCCACAAAAAGCTCATTTGAAAAAATAACCAAAAATGCCAAAAGACGAACCTCTACCCAGGTGATTGATAAATTCACCCTGGCCGATGCAAATGGCCGCCGACTTTTTGTGGAAGACCGGCCGGTACTAACCCATCTGGAGCCGGAACTGGTTCATCAGGTTGAAGATGCTTTTGAACACTATAAAAAAACAGTCCGACCGGACATCGCACTGTTATTATCTCAGCATATTTTAACGGATGCCGCCCGCCGGGTTGTCGGTGTTGGCAGCGTCGGGACGCGCTGTTACGTCCTTGCCTTAACCTGTGAAAATGCCAGTCATCTGGTTTTGCAGATTAAAGAAGCGAACCCCTCTGTTATTTCAATGTTCAACCAAACCAATTTTCCCCCACCCCACCCCATTACTGCCATCACAAACCAAGGCTATCGGGTTCCCAAATATCAACAGATACTCCAGGCTGTCTCCGATCCATTTCTCGGGCATTTCCAGGCAAATGGACGCGATTTTTACGTTCGCCAATTTCGGGATATGAAGGGCTCCATTGAAGTTGCCGCACTTACTGATGATGGCTTCAAGCGTTATGCCGCCCATTGCGGTTTTCTTTTAGCCCGGGCTCATGCCCAAAGTCCTAATGCCAACTGGGTCGCCGGGTATATGGGCAAATCTCCGCTGTTTGATCAAATGATTGTAAACTGGTGTTACACCTATACCAAGCAGGTTTATATGGATTATGAAAAATTTATTAAGTGGAAAGCATGAAGCCTTAAAATACGAACAGTTTTCTAGTACTCAGTGACTGCCCACAACTGCACAGAAATTAGCCGCTCCATTTCTTCGCATTGTTTGGCCTAAGCTGGCTTAATCGAGAAAATCAGATTAAACGTCATAGAAATCATTCCAACGGGGAAAATGGATGCTTACCCTGGTCCCCTTTCCCGAATCAGACGAAATTGTAATCTGATGGCTCAGTTTTCGGGCGATTTTCTGACTCAGATACAGCCCCATTCCGGTGGCGGTGACATATTTACGACCATTGCCACCGGTAAAGTTTTTATCAAAAACCCGTCGGATGTCCTCCTCTTTTATACCAGCGCCTTCGTCTGCAATGATTAACGCCACTTCATCTTCAAGCGATTCTGCATAAATACTGATTTTACCATTTGCCGTCGAATATTTGATGGCATTGTCGAGGATTTGCTTGATAATAAAGCCCAACCATTTTTCATCCGAATCAATTTGCAAGTCAAGATTTTTCAGTTGCAAACTCAAATTTTTATTTGTAATACTGGAGAACTCTCTTTTAATACATTCATTAACCACCTTTTTCAGGTTGATGCTATTGATGAGATAGTCTGTCGCGAAATCATCGGTTCGGGAATAAAATAATGTCATTTGGACAAAATCCTCAATTTTATCAATCTCATCCTCGATGCTGTATAGCACTTCTTCTGACGGATGATCCAGATTGTTTTCAATGATCAGTTTTGATGCCGCGATGGGTGTTTTTATTTCATGAACCCACATGGTTATGAATTCACGGTTTTCAATGCTTTTTGATTGGTGTTCACTTAACCTTTTATTAATCGCCTGATATTGTTTTTGCAGGAGCTCATTATAAATCCGTTGTTCTGAGCTCACTGGTATCGGCAGGGAATTTACCCAGTCCAGGCCCTCCAAATCTGATATTGCTTTTAACCGCTTGTAATACTTACTCTTAACGATAAAATCAACCGCCAAATAAATGGCAAATAACAGCAGCGATACTTCCATAACATACAAACCGTTTGATTGATTCACAGCAACCGCTTCGCCGATATAGATCACCGTTCCGGTAAACAGAACCGTGATGGCATATATCAGAATCAGATATTTTTTATCCCATAAATAATCTTTTATCGTCATATCTTATAACCTGAATTTTTTATGGTCTCAATGTAGCTTTCAAGTCCGAGATCCTTGAGCTTTTTTCTTAAACGGGTGATATTGACTGTCAGGGTATTGTCATCAATAAAGCTGGCATCTTTCCAGAGACTTCGCATGATTCTCTCCCGACTGACTGTATTGCCGCGACTCTTTAATAGCAACTCCAGAATCTGGGCTTCATTTTTCGTCAGTTTAACACTTTTTTCATTGACAGACACCACCCCACTACCGATATT
Source organism: Acetobacterium sp. (assembly GCA_022013395.1). Lineage (GTDB taxonomy): Bacteria > Bacillota > Clostridia > Eubacteriales > Eubacteriaceae > Acetobacterium. The sequence continues at coordinate 1,319 of JAKLQL010000131.1, read as the reverse complement.
AAAAATAAGACCCTGATGGGAAATAATATCCATTTCAGCATTATCATAGGAATAGGTACGTCGCAAAAGCCCTGCCACCTTGGCCAGCAGAATATCGATGGAAAAGGGCTTGATCAGATAATCGTCGCCGCCCATGTTGGTGGCGATGATGATATCCATGTCGGTGCTTTTGGATGAAATGAAAATAATCGGAACCTTTGAAAGAAGTCTGATTTGCCCGCACCAGTAATACCCATCATAAAATGGCAAAATGATATCCAACAATACCAGATCCGGTTTAAAGGCCATAAATTCAGGCAAAATGTCCGAAAAATCCGTGGCTGCAAGGGAATCATAGCCTGCTTTTATCAGATTTTCCACCACAATGTCCGCTATTTTTTTATCATCTTCAATTAACAATATTTTAAACACTAATTTCACTCTTTCCGTCAATAACACAATCTATTCGCCATAACGCAATGCGCCTCGCTGCCAGTTTCATAAAACCGACAACGAAGCAAGTAAGGTTTGTTTATTTTAAATTTCACAATTGATTGTCCGGCCGACGATCAGGCCACTAACAAGATATTACTTTTTCTTATTACATTATAACGGGATCGTGGCAAATTATGAATTATTTTTTCCACCCCCAGGCAATGCGCATATAGCTGATAACGGATAACAAATAGAAAAAGCAATAGATAATAATATAGATCCCCACAATCATGCCGGCATTGATCAGCGTCGGCAACTCTTTACCAGCCAGATCCATGGTGCGGTTGTAGGTTAATAATGCAAAAGCCGAATGCAATAGCCCCACTGTTAGCGATAAACCGAACACGATCGCCAATTGTCTGGCAATCGATTTTTTTATCTCATCTCGACTCATCCCGATTTTCTTGAGGATGTCATAGCGGCTCACTTCCTCCTGAGCTTCAATGATTTGTTTATAATACATGATGCTGCCCGAAGCAAGTAAGAACAAGATGCCAATAAATAATCCGATAAATACGTAAGCGCCGTACAATGAAAAGATCGAGTGATAGACCCCAATATAACTCAGATTGGCGATACCAAAGGTACTACTGGTCTGGGTATTCTCTGGAACAATTTTATTTAATGCCGCCACCATATTTTCTGATCCGGCCGGATTATCAAACATGATGCCGGTAAAGTTCACCACATCGTCTGCTCCAGCCTGCTCCCGGTATTGATTGTAGGTTGCATCACTTAGCACCAACGTTGGTCTTAAATATAAATCCATAAAACCAATATATTTATGCAGGGAAACACCCGCAATATTATAAGCATCGGTTTTATTTGAAAATTGCAGATTGATG
>JAKLQL010000130.1 GCA_022013395.1 Acetobacterium sp. | reverse complement strand
TATAAGATCCAATTTCTATCAGTCGTTTAATGTTTAAGTTGACTTCTCTACGAAGGTCACCTTCAACGGTGTATTTATCAATCGTATTTCTCAGATCATTAACTTCAGTTTCAGTTAGATCTTTAACTCTGGTATCTGGATTGATATTTAAATCTTTTAATATTTGTAATGATGTTGAATGTCCAATACCATAAATGTAAGTTAATCCAATTTCTACCCGCTTATCTCGGGGCAAATCGACTCCGGCAATTCTTGCCATAGGGTGTGTACCTCCTAAATTGTTTTCTTAATGCTGGTGGATCAATCAAATTAGTGACGTAATTGATTTTTTTCCCAGTGTATTGTTTATATCATGAACATGACTAAAATTGCCGCGGTCATGCTCTTTTTTTCTGGACTCGACGGTTCAACCTTGTTTTTGTTTGTGTTTTGGATTTTCACAAATAACCATAACACGACCATTTCTCTTAATAATTTTGCATTTTTCACAAATCGGTTTTACTGATGGTCTAACTTTCATTTGTATGCCTCCTTTATGATTTCCCTTTTCCACGCCATACGATACGCCCGCGGGTCAAATCATATGGGGATAATTCAACAACTACCTTATCTCCCGGTAAAATTCTTATGTAATTCATGCGAAGTTTTCCCGAAATATGTGCAGTTATCTGATGTCCATTTTCCAATTCAACTAAGAAAATAGTGTTTGGTAATGACTCAACAACTGAGCCTTCTACCTCGATAACATCTTTTTTGGCCATTGATCAAACCTCCTCACGATTCTCATCCCCAATACCATCAGGCATGTGATAGGACTCGAGTATTTTTCTTATCTCAGCGTTAGTTATCTTTTTTCCAATTAATATTTTATCACGAATATCTGTGGCAATGTGATTCGTCTTCGCTAAGTGTTTGACCTTTTTTTTCTTTGGATTACTCACTTTACGAAGTTTTCCATTCGATACATAGGTGAAATGGTCGTCCACCACTTCAATAACCACCATAAACTGACCCTTATCTCGGCCAGCAGTAGAACGAACCACTTGTCCAACTTTAAATTCATTCATCCATTCACCAACTTAAATCACAGTCAAAAGTTCAGGCTCGCCGGTGCCGGTAATCAATATGGTATGTTCATAGTGTGAAGAAAGCTTACCATCTGTTGTTACCACCGTCCAACCATCTTTTAAAGTAACCACATCATAAGTTCCAATGTTTACCATTGGTTCTATGGCCAAAGTCATTCCCTGTCGTAGTCTGGGACCTCGTCCCTTAGGGCCATAGTTAGGAATGGGTGGATCTTCATGCATTTTCTTACCAACACCATGGCCAACATAATCTCGAACAACAGAAAATCCGTTTTCCTCAACATATGATTGGATGGCATTTGAAATATCCGATAGCCGATAGCCATCTTTAGCAAAGGCAATTCCCTTATAAAAGGACTCCCGAGTGACTCTGATCAGTTTTTCTGCTTCTTCGGAAATAGTGCCAACACCATGTGTTACTGCCGCATCACCAACGTAGCCGTTATAGGTTGCGCCAATGTCAATGCTGATGATATCACCATCCTGCAAACGTCGTTTCTCGGGAATCCCATGAACCACGACTTCATTAATTGAAGCACAAATGGAGTTTGGGAAACCACCATAGCCTTTAAATGTTGGAATAGCACCTGCATTACGAATATATAGTTCGACTGCATGATCCAGTTCTTGTGTTGTTACCCCAGGTTTGATCATTTCGCCAACTAGGGCAT
>JAKLQL010000129.1 GCA_022013395.1 Acetobacterium sp. | reverse complement strand
GCATCTAAAGATAAAAAGAATATTTTATATTTTGACCTGGATAATTTCAAAGCCTATAATGATCTCTATGGATTTGAAAACGGTGATCGGGTTTTAAAAGAATTTGCTCAGATTTTAAAAACCAGAATTCCGGCGGAACATTTCATTGGTCATATCGGTGGAGATGATTTTATTGCAATTGTTCCCAAAAAGAAAACCGAGCAATTGTGTATTAATGTCATTCACGCCTGTAATGATGCGGTAATCAAATTCTATAATAAAGAAGACATCGATAAAGGTTACATTACCTCCAAGGATCGCAAGGATGTGGAGGAGGACTTTCCCTTTCTTTCTGTTTCCATTGCCGGCGTACCCAATGATCATACCAAAACTATTTTTGACTTGGCGGAAACAGCTGCGAAAATAAAAAAGAAATGCAAGAAAAAAACCGGCAGTAATTATCTGTTGAGTTGACAAAAAAATAATGAGTAAAACTGATGCGCGGTGCGTGTCTTTTTTTTGGTAAAAATTCAGGTATTGCACTAACCGCTTTCCTATTGCGATGTTTCATGAAAATTGATATACTGCAATAATGAGATAGATTAAATAATGAAGTGGAACTTGCGCTTAACAAAAAAGTTGAGGTGAAAATTGAACATCTTTGATTTACCGACACTTCCGCTGGTTCATGAATTAACCACAATTCTTGAACAGAGCAACGCTGTTCGGATTGAACGCATTATCAGCACCGGGCAAACGTCGGACTGGTATGATCAGGAAGAAACTGAATTTGTAATATTGTTGGACGGGGTGGCAGAATTGACATTTGAAAATGAGGTGCGGATTACCTTAAACAAGGGTGATACCATCCTGATCCAGCCCCATCAAAAACATCAGGTTACATACACGTCGACTGAGCCCCCTTGTAATTGGTTGTGTGTTTTTTATTGAAAGTATAAACACTAAATTTAAAAAATAAAATAGTATTTTTAAAACGATTGTGATACTAGATTAAAAAGTATGGAGAGCATAAATGGAAAAAGAAGCAAATCCCAAAATCAAAATTTTAAAAGATGGTCCTTATGTTGTTACCGGAAATGTTAAATTGTCAGAAAAAATAATTACTGCCAAAGGAAAGGGATATATTTATCAGGAAGGACGAAGTCTGCCCCAGGCAAAAACGTATACCCTGTGTCGGTGTGGTAAGTCAAAAAATCCGCCCTTTTGTGATGGCGCACATGTTAAGTGTGATTTTCATGGCGAGGAAACCGCTTCAAAGGAAAGCTTTGAAGATCGGGCAGAACTGTTGATCGGACCGGAGCTTGACTTAAAAGATGATCACCGCTGCGCCTTTGCCCGGTTCTGTCACAGAAATGACGGCACCGCTTGGGAATTAGTCAGACAATCGGATGATCCGCGACTCAAAGAAGAAGCCATTAAAGCAGCCAGTGAATGTCCGGCGGGACGTTTGGTTGCCGTAGAAAAAAATGGAGAAAATCTGGAGCCGGAGTATCAGCCGGAAATCGAGATTCTTCAGGATCCCGAGAGACGGGTGAGCTGTGGAATTTTTGTTAAAGGCGGCATTCCCATTCAATCGGCAGATGGCACTTTATATGAAAGCAGAAACCGGATGGTGTTGTGCCGTTGTGGTGGATCGGCAAACAAACCTTTTTGCGATGCAACCCATGTACATATTAGATACCGGGCTAAATAAGCGGACTAAGAAGGTCTTGTCACGAGTAAGAACCAAATTAATAGCCAAGCTTTCTTAAATCTTGCGATGATATGAGGGTGATTGGTATAATTATTTGAAGTATTGTTT
>JAKLQL010000128.1 GCA_022013395.1 Acetobacterium sp. | reverse complement strand
GGTCTTCTGTTCTTTTGACATCATTCTGGCCCCGGAAAACGGCGGGTTCCCCATCACAAAATCAAGTTCTGCTGGGGGCACTACGGTTTCCCAGTCGATTTGCAGGGCGTTGCCCTCGACAATGTTGGCGTAGGATTTCAGCGGCAGGAAATCCAGATGCATGTGGACGATATCCTCGGTCTTTTTCATCATCTGGGCTTCGGCAATCCAAAGGGCGGTCTTACCCACCGACACGGCAAAATCGTTGATCTCGATGCCGTAAAACTGATGAATCGAGACCTTGATCGGCGAATGCAAATCGCTACCGATGCGGATCTGATCACCCAGTAGCACCTTTAACACGTCATTTTCCAGTTTACGCAGGGAGAGGTAGGATTCAGTCAGAAAATTCCCGGAACCACAGGCGGGGTCCAGAAAGGTCAGCCCCGCCAATTTTTCTTGAAAGGCGGAAAGATTGCGGTTTCTGGTCTTTTCGACGGGCTCCCCTTTTAGCTGATCAAATTCGTCTTTTAAATCATCAAGAAACAAGGGGTCAATGACCTTGTGGATGTTCTCAATGGAAGTATAGTGCATTCCCCCGGAACGTCTTGTTTCCGGGTTTAAGGTGCTTTCAAAAACAGCGCCGAAAATGGTCGGGCTGATTTCCTGCCAGTCAAAATCCTCGGAGGCATCGTGAATCAGAAGACTCACGATTTCCTGAGAGAAGCCGGGGATTTCGATTTTTTCAGTGGCAAAGAGCCCACCATTGACATAAGGAAAAGTTCCCAGCAACGGTTCCATATATTGATCCCGCTCGGCGGCGGTTTGATTGAGCACAGCAAAGAGCTCAATCAGGGCTTTGCGGACATCGGCGGGGCTTTGGTAGCGCTTAAGATAATCCTTAAAGATCCCGTGTTTGCCAAAAATCCCGGCGTCTTCGGCATAGAGGCAAAAGACCAGGCGGACGCAAAGCATGTTCAAGCTTTTTAAAGATTCGGGATTGTCGGGATCGCGGTATTGCTTCAGCAGGGCATCATAAAGCTTGCCGACGATTTCACCGGCCTTGATGGAAATTTCCATTTCCCGGATGATCGCCTCGTTCTGGGCATCGACCAGAAATTCCAGACGGTAGGTTTCCTCGGGCAGGTTGGCCAGGAGGATTTCCTCGGGTTCACCATTGGGATTTTCCATGTCATAGACCAGAAACGCCTTAAAATTGCAGGTGACAATCCAGCGGGGGCGCAGCGAATACGGCAGATTGGCAGAATAGCGCTTAGCCTGCTGAAACGGTGTCAAGTAGCTGCCGTCGGACTGGCGTATGGCCTTGCGCAGATCCCGGTCATTTCCTTTTTGTTCAATTAACACATGGGTCTCGGGGATGTAGCCATCGATAAAGCTGGTATGATCCAGCATTACCTGATCCTCAAAGTTGATTTGCTGCTCGGGTTTAGCCACCCCATAGACGTCCCGCAACAGCGCCAGCCAGAAAGGCTGACTGTGTCCTTTTTCATAACCTTTATCCTGCCAGTCGGCCACAAAGGCCCTGGCAGCGTCACGTTTCTCAATTTCTGTCATTTTCGTTATCCTCTCACACATCATCGCTCTCTCGGCGTCAGCGAAACTAAAAACAGCGAATAAACTTTCGACACTTTCGCAATTGCCACATAGACTGTCTCC
>JAKLQL010000127.1 GCA_022013395.1 Acetobacterium sp. | reverse complement strand
CCAACCGTCCCCGCCGATCCCAACCGCCGTTCACTGCTTCGCAATGAATGGATCAATGCGTTTTTTGACACGACTTCCCAACCCAAAGGTCATGGCTTTACCGAAGAAAATGCCGCTCAAGGATTCGCCTGTTATTCTTTTGAACCAAATTCGAAGGTACCGCTTAAGGTGATTGTTCTTGACAATACCCAAAACGATGATGATCCCGTTGGCGCCCATGGGACTGGCTGCGGTTCACTGGATGCCAAGCGCTATGACTGGCTTATCAATGAACTGAACGAGGGTCAGGCTGATGACAAGCTGATGATTCTGGCTACCCATATCCCCATTGGCGCCACGCCTGAAAGCACCGGACTGAATGCGTTAATGACCTGGAGCGACGATGCGGCCGTTACCGAAGCCGATCTGCTCGCCAAACTTCATACCTATCCCAATCTTATTTTACTGGTTTGCGGCCATCGCCATCTGAACATGGTTACTGCCCTCAAATCCCCGGATGAATCCCGGCCTGAGCTGGGCTTCTGGGAAGTTGAAACCGCGTCGCTGCGGGAATTCCCGCAACAGTTCCGAACCATTGAAATTGTGAAGAACAGTGATCACACCGTTTCTATTTTGGCCACCAATGTGGATCCGGCCGTGAAACCAGGATCTTTTGCTGATATATCCCGCTCCTATGCGCTGGCAGCCCAGCAAATTTTCGGATTACCAACGGAAAATCGCTCCTATAATGCCGAGCTGGTAGTTCAGTTGACCCCGGTTATGCAGGAAAAACTGGCAAATTTGTAATTGCATCGCTAAATCCCTAACCCTAAACCCACCTGAAAAACACCCCGACAAACAGATACAGCTATCTGTTTATCGGGGTGTTGCCAGTTTATGCCTCTATTTTGATCGATCTCATCCATTGATCGCAAAATCGATCTCGTCAATCTGTGTCGCTATTTTTTCCTCGTTGTTCAAAATCCTGATCAATTTCCGCCTTCCAATTGGCGGGAATCGGTTTACTGGCCCGCATTTCGCAAACCACATCGCTGACTACCCGGTAGTTTAAGCGGGTGCCGGCACCGTCAGCATGATAATTGGCGGCTCGGTCGGCATCGATGCCAAACCGGGCGGCGGTCTCGATGGCATCGATATTGGCTCCCAGGAAAATAAATTCCCAGTGGTACTGAGTTTTCTCCAGCTCAATCAGCCGTTTGATCTTTTCATAGGAATATTCCCGGCTGGCATTTTCCAGACCATCAGTGGTAATGACAAAGATGACCTGATCGGCCTGGTGTTCTTTGCCGGTATGGCGTTGGGCGTTGACAATCTTATTGATGGTTTTTCCAATGGCGTCCAGCAGCGCGGTGCAGCCGCCGACGTAATATTCATTTTCGGTAATCGGGGCAACCCCCTGAATATCTAGCCGATCGTGGAGCACTTCATAGCCATCATCAAACAGCACGGTGGTGACCCGGGCCGCTCCGGTTGCCTGCTGCTGTTTTTTAAGCATCGCATTGAAACCGCCGATGGTGTCGCTTTCCAGACCAGACATCGATCCGCTTTTATCCAGAATAAAGACCAGTTCTGTTTTAATAGTTTTTGTTTTGTCTGTTTTTATTTTACCAGTTTTTGTTTCTTTTGCTTTCATTGTATTATCCTCCGTTTCTTTGTTAATTAAAGGATAACACGATTGACCTGGCCATTGGTCGCTTTCAAAACGACAATCAGGCGCCCAGCAAGACCTGGTCAAAGGCGAACAGGGCTTCGTTGATTTCATAAATATTATAATTCCCCCCATTGATGAAGTACTCAATGATCAGATCGAATTCGTTACTGTGAGACAGAGCATAGCCAGCTCGCCCCAGCAGATCATGGGTCTCATCCAGGTTCAATTCCAGCGCAATGGCAAAGGCTATGGCCGTCGCCTTGCTGGGATTATAATCCTTTTTACTGCGGATCTTAGAAAACAATTTCCGGTCAATGTTGGCTTTTTTATAGGTTTCCACATCGGTCATGCCCTTTTCGTCAATCAGCCGCAGCAGCATTTCTGAAAATGAGTCATCCAATTGACCCAACACATCCGCCAGACTTCTTTTGACTGTTATCGCCGGAGCCGGCATAAAGGGCTGGCTTTCCGCCAGTTTTTCCACCGGAGCGGTCATCCGAACCCGATTATACTTGGGCAGATCAGGTTCAAATTCAATATTTCGTTCAGAAACCAGATGTTCATCCACATAATGGTCATCGATATATTTTTCAATATCCGCAAACAGCTTTTCGCTGAAGGCAAAGGCCTTTTTATCAAAAACTACCAGATAAACCATCATTTCATATTCCAGCAAAAATTCCGAGATAGCCACCACCGCAATCTTTAAGGCCTGATCCTTGGGATCACCATAGATGCCCGACGAAATCAGAGGAAAGGCGATACTCTTGCAATCCTGTTTCAGCGCCAGCTTCAGGGAACTGGTATAGGCCCGGTGCAGCAGTTTGGCCTCGTTGGCACCGCCGCCCTGCCAGACCGGCCCGACAGTGTGGATGATTCTCTTTGCCGGCAACCGGTAGCCCCCGGTGATCACCGCTTCTCCCACAGCACAACCGCCGATCTGATCGCACTCGGCCTGGAGCTTGTCCGCCCCGGCGGCGGCAAAGATCGCCCCGCAAACGCCGCCGCCCCTTTTCAGCCCGGTGTTGGCAGCATTGACGATGACGTCCACCGACATTTTAGTAATATCATTTCGGATGATTTCAAATGGCATAAGTCACAATCCTTCCTGTTCTATTCCCCGCTGTCCTAATGCATCCTGATCGAACTTCCAGTTTTTCCTCATCATACCAGTTGCATCATCTTTTTTCAATAGTGTATCTTGCTTCTCTTGAAAACAGTCCCAGCGCAGCCAACTATTTGCAGGCACACACTACTTTCACAATTGATCAGTCAGTCTTAATCCACACCCTCTTCAAACATCTTGCAGGGACTGATCTTTCTGATCTTGCCGGCAACGATCAGCACCGTCGCCAGTCCCAGCAGGCTGATTCCAATTGCGGTGAACAACACTAAACTGGGTTCTACATAAAAATCGCAGTTCAGGATACCATTGGCCGCAAGCATCAGCGCTAGCATCGGATTGGTGGCAAAATAGCCGGCGATGGCTCCCACCACCGCAGCCCCGATGATGACGGGCATCTCACTGATTAAGATCTGACCGATCAGCTGATTGGATGTAAAACCAAGGGCTTTAGAAACCCCCAGCCGGGTTCGCTCCCGCAAGATCAGCACCCGGATCACCAGAAACATAATAAATACAATAATCACTGCAATAATCCCCAAGCATCCCGTCACCACAATTTTAATCGACGCTTCAAAGGAATCCAGCATCATTTCGATGGACGCAAAATAGCTGTTGCATTTAACGTTCTCATCCCCATAGTGATTGTTAATTTTGGTGACAAACTTCTCGGTATCCTGACCATCTTTCAGATAGATCATCAGATTTTGTTCCTGATAAGATGGCACCAGTTTTTTCATCCCGGCAGTGGTAATGGCAGCGCCTTTTCCCAACATGTTAAACTGCTGAGTGACCCCCACTACCAGAAATTCCCGGGTAATACCGTTATAGTCGATCGACACCGTGTCCCCCATCTGGGCACCAAGATTATCCAGCACAATACTGGTGATGGCGATCTCATTATCCTGCACCGGCATCTTGCCCTTCACGCAGGTATTGACTTTCAAGCGGCTGTAATCTGCGGTTATTCTGGTGTTAGCACTGCTTTCTTTGTCGTTAAATTTAATCACACCGTCAAAGGAATTAAGTTTGATGGTATCTTCCACTTCCGGCAGAGCGGCAATTTCTGCGAATATCTTTTCTTGATCCGCCAAGGCAGTCACTTGAACCTCGGCGGTTTCCAGCCCGATTAGTTTGATCATGGCGGTTTTGTCCACTGAAAAGTTATAGTAAGACGCCAAAGCAAATACGGTTACCAGACTCAACAAGATGATGATCAGTCCGGCAATGAGATTCTGCCGTTTATTGAAAAGAAGTGATTTAAAACCCATGGCGGTATTGAGACTCAGCCTGGTCTGATCCAGCGGAATGCGGTTTTTCCCAAAATGATGGGTTTCGATGCCATTACGCAGCGCTGTTAAGGGGGTGATTCTTTTGATTTTAGCCGCACTGAAATAGGAAATTCCCAACACCGTCATCATAATCACACCCAGACTTACCAATGCCGCCTGAGGATAGAGTCCGGTGGCCCATCGGAGACCAATTGAGGACGACACTACATTGGTAATCACCGGTGAAATTAATAGTCCGGATCCCAGCCCCACTATAAAACCGACGGTGGTGATCAGCAGGTATTCCATCAGAATGGAACTAATGATCTGTCCGGTTGTATATCCCATGGCTTCCAGGGCACCGATATTTTTAATATTGTTTTCAATGTGGGTGGTGGTTGAAAACTTGATAACAATCGCCGCAATCGCTAAAATGATAATCGAGAAGGACACCAGCACGGCCATAATGATGTTGATAAAGATGGCTACCCCCGTTTTCATTGTTCCATAACTGAGCGAGGCATAACTGCCCGTGCCTTCTGGCATAATCGTTTTTATTTCTTTGATATATTGGGATTCAAATGCTTCGGTGCCATTAATATCATCGGTGATCACCGCGATATAGCTGCATTTTGCGCCATACTCCGGCTGCGCCAGGAATTCCTGGAACTGCTGATTTCCCACAAATAATTTATACATACTCACATTCGAAGGACTGGCAAACATCAAATCTTCATAAAAACCGGCTATCTCAAACTCGGTACTGGCATCATCGACGGTCAGTTTTAGGGTATCCCCGGTTTGATAACCGTTAGCTGCTTTCAAAACATAGGGCACAATGACACCATTTTTCGGCATCCGTTCGGCCTGATCAATGATATTGACCTGGGATATTTTCCGGTCGGTATCCAGATTTAAAAAGACCGCCGGGATACTGTTAGCCTCTTCCCCAGTGTTTATATTCTGAAATGAGGAAGACATCGACATCATCCCCTCTTCCCGTTCACTGTAGGAATAGGACGCTATGGCCTCATAGATCCCCTGAATATCCTGATCATGGTTACCGTCGGTAATTGAGATCAGGTGGGCACCATTGGTTTCGGCATTTTTTTCATCAATGAAGGTGTCCATATTGGACAGGACGCTGATTCCCACATACAGGAAAATGGTGGCAATGGCAATCAGTATGATCAGGGTGGCGGTGGCCACCTTAGCCTTCTTGATGTTGTTGGTCGCAATCATAAAAAGTTTCATGCTACCAGCCCATGCTTTCCAGAAATTCCCGCAGGATTTTATGTCGATCCGGGTCGTCCTTGACATAGGTTCCCAACTTCAGCTCATCAATGATGACTCCATCTTTCAGATAAAGAATACGGTTGGCCCGGCGGGCTGTTTTGATATCATGGGTCACCATAATAATGCTCTGACCGGAGGCATTGACCTCGGTCATCACATCCAGCACGTTGATGGCATTGGTCGAATTGAGAGCCCCGGTGGGTTCATCCGCAAAGACGATTTCCGGGGCATTGATCAGCGCCCGGACAATCGCCACCCGCTGGGCTTCGCCGCCGGAAAGCTGGGACGGATATTTATGATAGCAGGCATCACTTAACCCCACCTGCTGGAGCAATTCCTTGGCCCGGTTGGCAATGGCCTTTTTATCACGGCTGACCAGCAGCCCCGAGATCATAATATTATCGAGCACGGTCATCGTGTCATTGAGATAGATCTGCTGGAAGACAAAGCCGCAGTGCTTTCTGCGAAATACGGCCAGCTTGTCATTGGAATAATTGGAAATCGCTTCGCCTTTAAAATCGATGGTTCCCAGAGTCGGCTTGTCCATCCCCGAAAGGGCATAAAGAAGGGTCGATT
>JAKLQL010000126.1 GCA_022013395.1 Acetobacterium sp. | reverse complement strand
TATTCTTGTTTGTTTAAATCCAATTGGGGGGATCCCAACCAGTATCTTTTCGCAAATTCGACCACTGACAACCAATATCGCACTTGAAATGGGTTATGCTTCAGGTGTTCACCAACAACTTCTCTATTCAACCGGCGTAATTTTGTTTATTTTTATTATGATTATCAATTTTACGGTGAATAAATTGGTCAAGCAAAAGGTAGGCAGTTAAGATGAGCAGAAAAATAAAAGATAATATCGTCAAATCAATCATTTATCTGGCAACAGCGATTACCTTGAGCGTATTGCTTTTCATTCTGGGTTTTATTTTTGTCAAAGGGATTGGCTTGGTCAATTGGGATTTTTTAACAAGAGATTATAATGAAAAGGTCTTTTACGCATTTACGCAGTCGGAAGAAATATCGATGAGTATCGACACCGACACGTTAAGTAAAAAGACACCTTATGATGATCGGTACGAGACTTTGACTGAAGGTCCAATTTACATTGAAAATATCGGAGCAGCAGTTTCCAAAATTTCATATAAGAATTATACCTCAGAAAAAGAACAGTTCGTAATATCATATATTGAAAAAGGTTCCCCATTGCTTAATGCGAAGGACTCAACAGGTGCAACAATTAATATAAAAACAGATTTTATTCTGGAAAGCATCAATGGCGAAAGCTTTGAAAATCTCACGCTCGATGAAGTGGTATCGATCATCAGCAGTCAATCCGGTGATCTCAAAATTAAGGTCGTCCAACCAGGTGGGGGCATCAAATCAAATATTATTACGACCTTGTACATGGTCTTAATATCGCTGTTGGTTGCATTGCCAATTGGTATTTTTGGGGCGATTTATTTAACTGAATATGCAAAACCGGGAAGAATTGTCAATATCATCCGTTTTGCGGCGGAAACTTTAGCGGGAATTCCTTCAATCGTTTTTGGTTTGTTCGGAATGGCGCTCTTTGTGGGCGCACTGAACTTACAAATTTCACTGATCTCCGGTAGTCTGACCGTGGCCATCATCTTGTTGCCGGTTATCATCCGAAGTACTGAAGAAGCCTTAAAAACAGTACCCATGGCTTTCCGGGAAGGATCACTGGCGCTTGGAGCAACCAAGCTGCAAACCATCTTTAAAGTGGTACTGCCATGTGCAGTTCCGGGGATTGCCACAGCGGTGTTGTTAAGTATCGGCCGGGTGGTTGGAGAATCAGCGGCGCTACTGTTAACGGCAGGAACCGTTTCACAAATTCCGGGAACGCTGTTTTCACCTGGCAGCACCCTCACCGTGCAAGCTTATTATGTCGCCAAAGAAGAAGGCAACATTGAACTGGCCTGTGCCATCGGGATTGTCATAATTGTAATTGTTATTGTGCTGAACATCTTGTCCCGTATCACTTCAGACAAGTTGGACGTCTTTAATAAAAAATGAGGAGTAATATGGACAAAAAAATTAAGTTTAATACCAAAAATCTGGATTTGTTTTACGGCGACTTTCAGGCCCTTAAATCAATCAATATGGAAATTGGTGAAAAGGAGGTTACTGCTTTTATCGGACCATCCGGTTGCGGTAAATCAACCTTCTTACGCTGCCTGAACCGGATGAATGATCTCATTGATGGGGTTACGATCAAAGGTGAAATCCTCTTTGATGAGAAAGACATCAACGGTGATATTGATGTCATCAATCTGCGAACTCGGGTAGGGATGGTTTTTCAAAAACCAAATCCCTTTCCCATGAGTATTTATGAAAACATTGCCTATGGCCCCAAATGCCAGGGAATGAAAGACAAAACCCAACTGGATACTCTTGTCAAAGAGAGCTTGGTAAAAGCGGCACTTTGGGAAGAAGTCAAGGACCGCTTGAATAAATCGGCATTAGGATTATCCGGTGGTCAACAGCAACGACTTTGTATCGCCCGGACCATTGCCATGAATCCGGAAGTTATTTTGATGGATGAACCAACCTCAGCGCTGGACCCCATTGCGACGGCGAAAATTGAGGATTTGATGTCAAGTTTAAAAAAGGACTTTACCATCATTATTGTGACTCATTCCATGCAGCAAGCGGGGCGAATTTCTGATAAAACGGCTTTCTTTCTGATGGGAGAGGTGATCGAATTTAACGAAACACCCATTATTTTCACAAATCCCAATGACAAACGGACAGAGGATTACATTACGGGACGTTTTGGTTGATAATAATAGGGAAATAGCTATGGATGTTTTGTTGATAAGGAGATATAAATAATGCGAGTAGAGTTTAACGAAGAATTAAGAATGATCAAAGATCAGATCCTGCTGATGGCGGCAATGACTGAAAAAATGCTGTCAGATTCAGTTTTAGCTTTAAAAAGCCAAAACAATG
>JAKLQL010000125.1 GCA_022013395.1 Acetobacterium sp. | reverse complement strand
TGATTAGCTACATGATCGCTATCCAAGACTTTTAAAAAATTATCTTTTGCGGAGTTTAAACTGATTAATCATCGCTTTTAACATTTCTGCTTGACTTGATAATTCTTCACTAGCTGCAGCACTTTCCTCGGCGGTTGCCGAGTTGTGCTGGACAACCTGGGCTACCTGATCAATGCCAACATTAACCTGAGTAATATTAGTTGCCTGTTCATTTGATGCCGTTGCAATATTGCCGACTAAATCCGATGTTTTCTTAATCCCATCAACGATTTCACGTAGCGCATTGGCGGTTTCATCTGCGATGCGGGTTCCGGTTTGTACTTTATTAATTGATCCTTCAATCAATGCCGTTGTTCCTTTAGCAGCATCAGCGCTCCGGGCTGCCAGAGTTCTTACTTCTTCAGCAACTACGGCAAAACCTTTTCCTTGCTGACCGGCTCGGGCCGCCTCAACTGCCGCATTTAATGCCAGAATATTTGTCTGGAAGGCGATATCATCAATCACCTTAATTATTTTAGAGATGTCCTTTGAGGACTGATTGATTTCCGTCATTGAAGTTTGCATTTCTGTCATATGATGATTGCCTTTCACTGCATATTCCATCACTGCTGCTGCCAGCTCTTTCGCTTTATTTGCGTCAACCGCATTGTTTTTTGTCTGTTCTGCAATTTCCACTATGGATGCGGTTAATTCCTGAACGGAACTTGCCTGCTCTGTTGATCCCTGGGCTAATGACTGACTGCCATCTGAAACCTGATTGGCACCAGAATTAACCTGTTCTGCAGCCAGATTGATATCGCCCAATAAATCATTTAACGTTTCAATGATTGTATTGAGAGCATTTGAAATATTTGCAAAATCACCATGATATGCCTGAATATTTTCAATGTCGAGGTTGCCATTTCCGATTTGATTGGTAATCGTCGAAATTTCTCCGATCATCCCGGTAAATCGACTGCCCAGATTGTTCACAGACTGCTTTAATTCATCAAATTTTCCTTCATACTGACCGTAAACAGCAGCTTTCAAATTTCCACCTGAAATCCCTGTTATGACTTCGGCCACTTCCGCCAAGGGCCTTTCAATTTCTTCAAGAATATTATGCATTCCACTAATTAGTATTTTCCATGAACCGTTAAATTTAGATTCATCGCCACGAGCTAGCAGATTTCCTTTCACCGCTGCATTGGTTAACATCGTTGCATCATCAATCAGATTGCCAATGGATTCCTTAACGGCTTCCAGGCTCTTTCCGATCCCATTAAACTGCTCACTGATTTCAGCTGTATAGGTATTGGGTGCTTCTATCTCCATGTCAAAGTTCAAATTACCTTGTGCCAAATTCAACAGATTCTTTTCCAGTCTTGATACTTCCGTTTTTGTATAGGCATTCACACTCATGCTTGGGGTTAAATCTAAACTCATTTCAAGAAAGCCAATATTTTGGCCGTCTTTATTTTTTATATGTTCGGTATTAATTTTACTATATGAGCCGCCGTATTCATAAGCATTTTCAGTTAAACCACGATTCAAAAGTAATCGAAGCGTACAATCTTCAGCACAGCCGTCGGTATTACAAACCTCAATATTTTTACCACAGCTTTTTGTACCATATGCGGACTCCCGATTCTTGATAAAGCCGATGGAAATCATTTTATTTTCGTAAGCTTTATTCATAAATAATTCAATCCCATTTTTGTCCAGTAAGTGAATATTATATGGGATGGCATCCAATGCTGATTCATACCAGAACAGTTTATCGGCAGCATGATTCAGTATTCGCTTCAAATTCTCCATTGCCATTCTGAGATCTCCGCAAAACAGATCATGCGTATCAAAATCGAAAACGCTCCCACTGTTAATCTCAGAAATTTGGTTGATGTCAGCGCCAATGTTTTTGATGGTATCGCTGATCGCTTTTAAATGAATCCCCAATGAATCTCGTTCTGTAACTGGGGTTACTTCATTGTTCATCTCACCATCGGCCAGTTTTTTTGCAATGATAGCCTTCATTTTGATGTTTTCAGCAGTTTTGATACAATTATTAAAATCGTTATTCAACTGGTCGACCGATATCTTTCGATCAGAATCAGTCTGGATCTCAGTGTCACCCTGTGCCAGTCGTTCGGTGATTTCATCAAGCTGTGTAATGGTACATGAAATAGGCTTAACTACTGCAATTAATATTCCGAGCAAAATGATCACACCAATTCCACTGGTTATGATTAAGGCCATTTGATCAACATACACTGCCACCAACGTGATCCCAAAAAACAAAACCGCTATTGGCACCCCTATCGTGATCAGCAGCTTTGATAATAAACTCATGCTTTTTTTCATTTTTCCTCTTTTCTATCAAAGTCGTATTCACTCTGATTGTGATTGTTTTTTTGATGCGCTCTTTATATACAAATAACTCTTTGAAATGTTTGTTCGCTGCCATTTCAAAGAGTGTTCATTATTAATGTCAATTCAATTTTTTATTTTGCAATTGGACCGATTTGTCCATCTCAGAATACCTTACTATATTTCCGACAACGTCTGTCCTGTCCCATTAACACATCGGCGGCAAAAATGGTTTCCCTCATGTTTCATTATTACATACAGAAGAAGTAAACCTCCTTCAACATCCGATCTTCCAATCCCATAACGATTTCCTTTGCACTTTCTGGTGTATATGGATGAATGGCTTTGTACTGCTCCCAGCTTCGATAATACTTGCTGGTGAACACTGGTGCATCCGACAGCTTGTAGTCAACTTTATTGAATCCAATCCCGGCTGTTTCCCCGGCATTATCATATACGCCATATTTGTTAATGGTTTCGCAGAGTGCTGTCAAATTTTCAATTTTAAGGTCTGATAAAAGTAATGGATCTTTATCAAACTTGAACTCGAAATTACCCCCAGGCATCATGATATCCAAAAATTCTCTGGTCTTATAGATGATTTCATCCTTCGAACAGGATTTAAGTGCTGCCACTGGAAACAGTCCGCTGATAATATGTCTTTTGCCCAATTTTTCTTTAATAACTTTTGCATCTCCGTATTCAAACTGAAGTCTTGTTCCTGCGGGCAAATCCAATAGATAATCCAGATAACGCATCCAATCGTCTTCACAAAATGCTTCTACTCTTACCCCCATTGAAGCCAAATCGTTGCATTGCTGCAACCATTGGGGCCACCATAATTTTTCAAAATCTTTTTCACGCATAAATGTCGGCATATGCAGCATATAGGTTGTCATACTATAAGGCGTAATTTCATTAGGTATACTGGCTTTTAG
>JAKLQL010000124.1 GCA_022013395.1 Acetobacterium sp. | reverse complement strand
TCTCATCTACTTAGATATCTTCCTACAGATGATGAACTGTTGCAATTGATAACTTTTTTTAAATTACATTTTAAATTAGCCGAAATTGACGCTCACTATGATCGATTTATTTACGAGATGAACAAGTTCGATCTGCTTGAAAAAGCGACCAGAGATGGGAACCTCTTTGAGCTTTATAAAACGCTGGTTAACCATAATGATCAAATTAACGCATCTGAAAAAGAACTTCTCTGTGATTGCGCAGTAACTGCATCTTTTGGAGTTATCAGAGCGCTCACGATGAAGCAATTTGAAAAAGAAATTATCCTCACTAAAGAGGAACTTTTTGATCTGTGCATCAATCAAATGTTATATTCTTTGAAAATTAACTATAATAACCTACTTCTTAAATCACTGATCAGCTCTGCTAAATGCACCACTGATCGATTACTTGACGACTACCCACAATTAAAAACAGTTAAAAATTATTTATATATTGAAGATGATACTATTGTTTGCGAACAATAGTATCATCTTCTCTTTTTTTATTTTACGTGTTAATTAATCGTTTTCTTTAACGTTGTTTTAGGCTTTTATAATCATTTTACGAAACTTATTGACTTTTTGCCTACTATCGTTTATATTTAAATTGCTTGCAAGCAGTATTGAATGTCCCATCCAAATAAACACACACCACAATCAGAATGTACAAACTTAAACGATATCGCCTACTGGAAATGGCAAAATTCATAAGCTGTGAACGGTAACATTTCGCAATCATCAATAAAAAACATTAAATAGGAGGAAAAAACATGTCAAAAATTGCAGAAGTCAAAGCAAAGGTTGAGGCTGGAAAATCAAAATTGGTACCCGGACTGGTACAGGAAGCATTGGATGAGGGTAGTGCACCATCAGAAATTCTCCAGGCCATGGTCGATTCAATGAGTGTTGTCGGTGATAAATTCTCATCCGGAGAAATTTTCGTACCGGAAATGCTCATCGCTGCTAAAGCGATGTCAAAAGGAGTAGAAGTCCTAAAGCCACTGATGGCTGGTGATGGCTCAACCTCTCTGGGAACCTGCATTATCGGAACCGTTGCCGGCGATCTTCACGACATCGGAAAAAACCTCGTTTCGATGATGATCGAAAGTGCTGGCTTTGATATGGTTGACCTTGGCGTTGATGTACCCGCGGATACTTTTGTCAAGGCGATAAAAGATAATAGCAATGTCAAACTGGTTGCCTGCTCCGGACTTCTGACCACTACCATGCCGGCGTTAAAAGAAGCAGTTGCAACTGTGAAAGCTGCGTACCCAGACATGAAAGTAATTGTTGGTGGCGCACC
>JAKLQL010000015.1 GCA_022013395.1 Acetobacterium sp. | reverse complement strand
TGTAAAAACCATGTTGGATTTGGCATCCAAAAATCCCAAACTGACTGTTGTCGATGATCAGGTGGGCTCACCAACAAGCACGGTTGACTTGGCCGGCGCAATTATTGATTTAATCCAGACCGATCACTATGGATATTACCATGGCACCTGTGAAGGACAATGCAGCTGGTATGATTTTGCCTTGGAAATTTTTAGATTATCCGACATCGAAATCGAGGTTGAACCCGTAACCTCGGAACAATTTGTGCGCCCGGCGCCCCGACCAAAATATTCGGTACTTGAAAACAAGGCCTTAAAAGACCTGAATATGAATCACTTCAGAACCTGGCAGGAATCTTTGGCAGCGTATCTGGAGAATTTGAAATAAAATTGAATATAGAAGAGAAGAGGCAATGATGAAAGGTATTATATTAGCCGGAGGTTCCGGCACACGGCTTTATCCGATCACCCGGGCAGTATCAAAACAATTACTTCCTATTTATGACAAACCGATGATTTACTATCCCTTGTCAACTTTAATGCTGGCTGGGATTAAAGATATTTTAATTATTTCCACCCCCCATGATCTGCCGATGTTTGAACGACTGTTTGGCTCGGGAGAAGAATTGGGACTGAATTTTTCATATGCGATACAAGATGAACCCAACGGCCTGGCAGAGGCTTTTATTATTGGAGAAAAATTCATTGGCGATGATCATGTAGCTTTGGTACTGGGAGACAATATCTTCTATGGCCATGGTTTTACCGAAACCCTCAGAAAAGCGGCTGAACTGGAAAATGGCGCGGTAATTTTTGGCTACCCGGTAACCGATCCGGAACGTTATGGAGTGGTTGAGTTTGCCAAAGACGGTACCGTTCTTTCGATTGAAGAAAAGCCAACCGAACCAAAATCCAATTTTGCTGTTCCGGGACTTTATTTTTACGATAACTCAGTCGTTGAGATCGCTAAAAATATCAAACCTTCAGCGCGAGGTGAGTTGGAAATTACCACCGTAAATGAAACTTATTTAGCACAGGGAAATCTGAAGGTTGAATTGTTTGGCCGAGGCATGGCCTGGCTGGATACCGGCACCCACGACAGTTTAATTGAAGCCTCCAATTTTGTGGAGACCATTCAAAAGCGACAAGGCCTCTATGTTGCCTGTGTTGAAGAAATTGCCTATTTGCGAGATTTCATTGACAAGGAACAACTGCTGAAACTGGCAGAACCACTGAAGAAAACGGCATATGGACAGTATCTGATTCAGTGTGCTAAGGT
>JAKLQL010000014.1 GCA_022013395.1 Acetobacterium sp. | reverse complement strand
CGAACCAGAATTATATAAAAAATACCAGGTTAACCGAGGTCTTCGCGATTTAGATGGAAATGGTGTCTTAACGGGTTTAACTGAAATCTCAGAAATACAAGCATATACATTTGAAAATGGAAAAAAAATTGGGACTGAAGGAAAACTATTTTATAGAGGTGTTGACGTTCAAGAACTTGTTGATGGTTTTGTCAAAGAAAAACGTTTTGGGTTTGAAGAAGTCGTTTATCTGTTATTGTTTGGTGATCAACCTAATAAGGTTGAACTGGATAGTTTTACAAAGGTTCTTGGCAATTATCGTAGTTTACCAACCAGCTTCGTCCGTGACATTATCATGAAAGCACCCAGTTCAGATATGATGAACACGCTGGCGAGAAGCGTCTTAACGCTTTTTTCTTATGATGATAATGCCAGTGATGTAACCATCCCCAATGTTTTAAGACAATCGCTGGAATTAATTGCCTTATTTCCACTATTAGCGGTATATGGCTATCAAACATATAAACATTATCATGATGACCAAAGTCTGTTTATCCATCAACCTCAACCGGACCTGTCAACGGCAGAAAATATTCTTTACATTTTGCGACCAGACAGTCAATACACCGAACTGGAAGCACGTATTCTTGATATCGCTCTGGTACTCCATGCTGAACATGGTGGCGGAAATAACTCGACCTTTACAACCCATGTTGTTTCTTCATCAGGCACTGATACTTATTCGGTTATAGCGGCTTCGCTAGGATCATTAAAAGGGCCAAAACATGGCGGTGCCAATATTAAAGTAGTGGAAATGTTTGAAGATATGAAGCAAACTTTAGACGATTGGACCGATGAAAAACAAGTCCGTCAATATCTGGTAGATCTGCTTCACAAGCGAGCCTTTGACAATGCCGGTTTGATTTACGGAATGGGCCATGCCATCTATTCGGTATCTGATCCGCGGGCAAATGTATTTAAAGAATTTGTGAAAAGCTTGTCCGAAGAAAAGGGATTACATGACGAGTTTGAACTCTATTCAATGGTCGAACGATTAGCACCAGAGGTAATTGGTGAAGAACGAAAAATCTATAAAGGTGTTAGTGCCAATGTGGATTTCTATAGTGGCTTTGTCTATAGTATGTTGGGACTGCCGCTTGAGCTCTTTACCCCGATTTTTGCAATTGCCAGAATTGCTGGATGGAGTGCCCATCGTTTAGAAGAACTCATTAACGCCGGTAAAATTATTCGACCAGCGTATATGAATGTCAACGAACGACGTGCCTATGAACCATTGGACGAGCGAAAATAGTCTTCTAGACTGTTTAAAATGCTGGTTCAATCAGCAGCATAAAAATCCCTGTGATTTTCATAGTCTTCTTGATCTATTCTGTGCTAGAATAGATCAAGAAGACTATTTTTTATGGGAGGAAACTGAGCATGAAAGGGAAAATAAAAGCTAAGTTTATGAGTTTTGTGCAAACATTAGAAATTATCATTTCAATTATGATCATCGGTGCTGCTATTATTTCCATGGCGGTGTTGATCGGCCAACTTATTAATTTTGCAAATCACCCCAATGATCTGGAAGGGTTCAGCACATTTCTAGGTGCTGCCTTTAATATCATTATCGGTTTGGAATTCCTTAAAATGATTATAAAACAAACCCCCGGATCCGTTGTTGAAGTCCTGCTATTTGCCATATCCAGGCAATTGGTTGTTGAACATACAACCGCTTTAGAGAATCTTTTAGGGGTTATTGCTATTGCAGTGTTATTTCTAGTTTATCGGTATTTATTGGTATGTACTCCTGATGAACCTTTTTCTCCGATGCGCACTTCGGACAGTGATCAGTCAAGCAGCAAATGATTGTTGGCTTAATCAGCATATCAACAATTTTAAACACAACAAAATTTGTTTCTTTATTATGCGTTTAAATTGGTGTATAATGTTTCATATGAAAAAAATGAGGTTAACATGTTCGATAATTTTAGTGATATTGGCGAATCTGTAAAATGTGGCAAGAAGGGAACCCTGGTTGTCGCCGCAGCTGAGGAAAGCGATTTATTAAAAGCGCTTTCTACTGCGAATAAACTGTATTTAGAAAAAGTCATTCTGGTTGGAAACCCTAAAAAAATAACTGATCTCAGTGAACGTGAAAACATCGATATCAGTCAGATGGAAATCATTGATGTTTCGGATATGACTGCTGCCTGTGAAAAGGCCGTAGCCTTGGTTCGTCTGGGACAGGCTGACTTTATTATGAAGGGTCTTGTAGACACCTCTATTTTTTTGAAAGCGGTCATCAACAAAACCGATGGTTTAATGGTCGGCCGACTCTTGTCCAGTATTATGATGGTTAGAATCACATCCTATCATAAATTTTTAATTTTATCTGATGGTGGCATGATCATTGAACCCGACCTGGAGAAGAAGAAAGGCATTATCCACAATGCTGTTGAATTTTCGAGACTTTTGGAAATTCAACCAATCAAAGTTGGCTGTCTCGCTGCCAAAGAAAAAGTTAATCCAAAGATGCCGGCGACGGTCGACGCGGCAGCATTAAAACAATTATCGCTAGATAAATATTTTGGTGATGATGTGATTGTCGAAGGCCCCATTGCCATGGACTTACTGGTATCAAAAAAAGCGGCTTTAGTAAAAGGCTATGTCTCTGAAGTTGCTGGAGACGTTGATGTTATTGTGATGCCAAACATTGAAACCGGAAATGCGATCATAAAAGTAATGACCCATTTGGGGAATGCCCAATTGGGAGGGATTGTGATGGGTGCCTGTGTACCGATTATTTTAACATCCCGGTCTGATTCTTATGAAAATAAATTAAATTCCATTATCCTGGGGGCATTTTTAACCCAGCGAATGGGTAATTGTCAACAAATAAGAGAGGAGCATCAACAAAGAAATGAAGCTATTATTAACAGGAAATGAGGCCATCGCAAGAGGTGCATGGGAGGCTGGGGTAAAATTTGCCACAGCCTATCCAGGAACACCAAGCACCGAGATTTTAGAAAACGTGGCTACTTATAAGGAAATCGTATCGGAATGGGCCCCCAATGAAAAGGTAGCCCTGGAAGCTGCTGCCGGCGCTGCTATTGGCGGAGTCAGAAGTTTATGTGCCATGAAACATGTGGGGGTTAACGTCGCTACCGATCCGCTGTTTACTTTGGCCTATTTGGGCGTCAACGGTGGAGCCGTTCTGGTTACGGCCGATGAACCAGGCATGCATTCATCCCAAAATGAACAGGATAATCGAAATTACGCCCGACATGCAAAGGTCTGTATGTTCGAACCCTCTGACAGCCAGGAAGCCAAGGACATGCTAAAAGAAGCCTATAATGTCAGCGAAGAATATGATATGCCGGTACTGTTTAGAATGACAACGCGAGTCTGTCACTCCAAATCGATTGTCGATTGCAGTGACCGTCAGGAAGTTGCTGATAAACCCTATGAAAAAAACATCCGGAAATACTGTCCACTACCTGCCTTTGCCAAGGGAATGCAGGTTAAATTAGCAGATAATTTCAAACGTCTGGAAGTTTATTCAAATAACTCATCCTTTAATTATATAGAAGATAATGGCGCTGACATCGGTATTATCGGATCGGGTGTGGCTTATCGATATGCTAAGGAAGTTTTTGGTAAGACAGTGTCCTATTTAAAAATTGGATTCAGCTATCCGCTGCCAATGGAAAAAATTGCCGAATTTGCCAAAGGGAAAAAGACAGTCTATATCTTTGAAGAGAATGACCCAATTATGGAAAAAGAAATCAAGGCAGCCGGGATTGACTGCGTTGGCAAAGATAAACTGCCAGCCATGGGTGAACTCACCCCTGATCGTGTCAGAAAAGCGCTCCTAAACCAGGAACCAACGATTATTCAACCCAATCCTGAGATGGTATTGCCGCGTCCGCCGGCACTGTGTGCCGGATGTCCCCATCGTGGTGTATTCTACGAATTGGGACGACGTAAGGATTTGATGATTTTCAGTGATATTGGCTGTTATTCATTGGGTCTGATGCCACCGTATAATGCTACCGATGCCATGATTTGTATGGGTGCAAGTATCAGTGCTGGCCACGGCGTGCAAAAAGCCTTTGATATTAAAGGCGATCATTCAAAAAAAGTTGTCTCGATCCTCGGAGACTCAACATTTTTCCATTCAGGCATCACCAGCTTAATGGATGTGACCTACAATAAGAGTAACACGCTAACCATTATTTTAGACAATCGCATCACCGGGATGACCGGTCACCAACAAAACCCGGGTACCGGTTATGATTTAAAAGGCGATGAAGCACCGATGATTGATATTGAAGCGATGGTTAAAGCCTGCGGCGTTAAAAACCTGATCTCGGTTGATCCTAATAATCTCCAGATAGTCAAAGAAGCCATTGAGTGGGGGTTGAACGTTGACGGACCAGCTGTGATTATCACCCGTTGGCCATGTGTCCTGAAGAAGTTTTCAACCCAGGATAACGAGGAATTCCCAACTGCTTTTAAAAAGGTTTGCACAGTCAATGTGGAAAAATGTATTGGCTGTAAAAAATGCTTAAAATCAGGTTGTCCGGCATTGGCTTTTGATTTGACCAATAAAAAATCAGGCATTCTTAAAGAGACTTGCGTTGGTTGTGGGGTTTGCGCACAAATCTGTCCCAAACAAGCCATTGAAGTGGAGGTGAGATAGATGGAAACAAAGAATATCGTATTAGTTGGCGTTGGTGGACAGGGAACCATTCTGGCGGCCAAGCTGTTAACAACTGGTTTGATGGAAGCTGGCTTTGATGTCAAAATGAGTGAAATTCACGGGATGAGCCAACGTGGCGGCTCCGTTTCTTCATTAGTCCGTTATGGTGATGATGTACAGTCTCCGGTTATCGAAATCGGTAGTGCGGATATTGTTGTTGCCTTTGAAAAAATGGAAGGACTCCGATCACTCGAATACCTAAAACCGACCGGAAAAATGATCGTTAATGATACCGAAATATTCCCGCTTTCTGTCATTATTGGAGCAACTACCTATCCGGACAATATTTTAGATGAAATACAGAGCAAGGTTAATGTGCGGGTGATGTCGGCGACAAAAATGGCTGAAGAATTAGGTAATTCCAAGGTAATGAATGTGATTCTGCTTGGATCCATTATTAAATCAATGGGTTTAACGGATATTGATTGGGATCGAATTATTTCTGAAAATGTCAAAGAACAGTTCCAAGAGCTAAATATTAAAGCCCTGCATGCAGGGATGAATGCCGTATAAAAATGAAAAAAGAAGGTTCTAATTTCAAGTTTTTTCAACATCAGGATTGTGAATACTTTCCATGTCACCAGGTTGATAACTTAGAAGATTTTAATTGTCTGTTCTGTTATTGTCCGTTATATGCACTGGGTAAGAATTGCGGTGGTAACTTTACTTATACTGATAGAGGCATCAAAAATTGCAGTGACTGTAGTTATCCCCATCGCAAAGAAAATTTCGATGGGGTGTTGGAAAAACTGGTAACACTCATTGAACAACTCAAAATAACTAAAATTTAATGTGTTAAAGGGGTAGTGAAATGTCTATTATTATTGGGATTGTTTTTGTGATAGCGGCTTATTTAGTCGGTAATCTGAATTTTGCATATATTCTGGTAAAATTTTTAAAAAATGAAGATGTCAGAAACTATGGCAGTGGTAATGCGGGCACGACAAATGTGCTACGTGTAATGGGAAAAAATGTCGCCATCCCGGTTTTTTTTCTGGATGCATTAAAAGGTTGTCTGGTGATTGTGATTGGTCGTTATGCATTAGGTTTAGATGAAATTTTTCTCATTCTCGGCGGAATTGCGGTAGTAGCCGGCCATAACTGGCCAGCATTTCTACAGTTTCGTGGTGGTAAGGGTACCGCAACATCGCTGGGCGTTTTTCTGACCTATGATTGGCAGGTCGCGATTATTGCCATTATGATTGGAATGATTGTTTTAGGAATATGGCGAATGGTGTCCCTGACCTCGATGGTCGGGATGACGATGCTGCCGATTTTTGCACTGCTCTTTGGGCGTACCATTACCGAAGTTATCTTTGCCTTTGTTTTATGTCTCTTTAGTTTGTTCCAGCATCGCAAGAATATCGGTCGGATCATTCAGGGACGAGAGAGCAAACTTGGACAAAAAGTTAAAATGAAAAATTAGACACAACCGTTACTTAATAAAAAGGCTCTGTAATGAGCTTTTTTATTTGCTCAAAGATGTCGTCCTGACGCTAGGATTGAAATACATAAAAATACATTGTGAAACACCATATATATGATTATAATTAAAGATACATCGCAAGATGAGGTATTACGAATCAGGAGGAAATGAAATTTGAACGAATTAAATCAGCTATTTAAGCGGGTATTTACAAAACAATTAGAGAATTCCGATAAAACCGTCTATGATCTGTTTCAGTGGCAAACAGTCGATGTTATTCTAAAAAACTACCAAACTGGTGAAACCATCTATGAAATGAAAAACCTGGAGTTTCCTGAGCATTATTCTCAGAACGCCTGTAATATTATTGCAACAAAGTATTTTAGAAGAAAGGGTGTTCCCAACCAATTTGGTTATGAGCACAGCATGCGAGAAATCGCTGATCGGCTGGTGGGGTTTTGGACCGACGCTCTGAAAGAAGAAGGACTCATCGAAACCGATGAGTAGTGGCAAATCTATTATGATGAGCTGGTCTATGCTTTTTTAATGCAGATGTGGGCACCTAACTCGCCCCAATGGTTTAATACCGGTCTGATGCGCAGTTATCAGATTGCCGGTTCAAAGGATGACTTATATTATTATGACGAAAAAACTGGACAAGTATTGGAGTCCGAAGATCGTTACACCCGAACCCAGGCAAGTGCCTGTTTCATTTTATCAATTCAGGATCGGTTGCTAGGGGATCACTCGATCTCTGAGCACTATGTCAGTGAAACGAAACTCTTTAAGGGCGGTTCTGGAGTTGGTACCAATTTTTCAAGTCTCCGAGGCGTCAATGAGAGTCTGACCAGCGGGGGCCAATCATCTGGGATGATGAGTTTTCTTCAGGGTCTGGATCGCAATGCCGGGGCCATTAAATCGGGTGGAACAACACGAAGAGCGGCAAAAATGGTGATCGTCGATATTGATCATCCAGAAATTGATACCTTTATCAACTGGAAGGTTAAAGAAGAACAAAAAGTTCGGGCCTTGGGAAAAATGGGATACGATCTTTCCATGGATGGCGAAGCCTATCAAACCGTTAGTGGACAAAACAGCAATAACTCAGTGCGCTTAAACGCTGAATTTATGCAGGCCGTATTAAATTTAAAGCACGAGCCGGATCATAAAATTAAGTTAAAAGGTCGAGTTGACAACAAGGTGGATCGCGAAGTACCAGTTCAGGAATTGTGGAACCATCTCAATCAGGCAACCTGGGAATGTGCCGATCCTGGTATTCAATTTGACGATATTTTTAATGCTTGGCATACTTGCCCCGGCGGAGAAAATGGCAATGTCAATGAAAAAGTAAATCGGATCAATGCCACCAACCCTTGTTCGGAATATGCATTTTTAGACGACACGGCCTGCAACCTGGCGTCAATTAATATTTTTAAATTTTACAACCAGGAAGATAACAGTTTTGATTTAGATCAATACATCCATCTGGTGGGACTCATTCAATGTGCCCTGGAAGGATCGATTTATCATGGCCAATTTCCTACCAAGGACGTGGCCAGAAAAAGTTATCTTTTCAGAACCACCGGACTTGGCATCGCCAATGCCGCCTCGCTGCTGCTGGCACTCGGTTATCCCTACGATTCGGCTGAAAGCCGCAATCTGATCGCCGGTATTACCGGGATCATGACCGGAACATCTTATTATGTGTCGGGATTGATGGCGGGCAAAATCGGGGCATTTCCTAAATATCAAATCAATGAACCCTATATGAAACGCGTTATCCGTAACCACAGTCGGGTCGCTGGAGCGCGAACGGATGCGTATGAAGCACTTCATTATGAACCGATTAAAATTAACCATAAGCTGCTTCAAAAAATGGGCTTCAAAGATGTCAGTAATCAATTGAAAAACGCCTGGAAATTGGCTGAAGAAGCCGGGGAAACGTATGGTTATCGGAATGCCCAAGTATCGGTTATTGCACCAACAGGAACGATTTCATTTGCTATGGATTGTGGCGCAACATCAGTGGAACCTTTTTACAATCACGTTGTGTTTAAAAAACTAATTGGTGGTGGGTCCATGGAGATTGTCAATCCGGTTATGGAAATGGCCCTTTATAATCTCGGTTACAGTGAAAAAGAAATTGGTGATATTCTGACTTATTTACTTGAAAAAGACACTAAGGGTTATTTTCTTCATGAGGGCGTACTTGGTGCGCCGCACATCAAACCTG
>JAKLQL010000123.1 GCA_022013395.1 Acetobacterium sp. | reverse complement strand
TAGTATTAGTAAGTCGATTTAATTCAGTATCATTAATTATGAATATTCTTTTATCGATAACCGAGTAACAGTGATTCGCTGCTGTACAGACTTTAAAACATAAAGGAACCGACAAATGAGTCTAAAGAAATTTATTAATAAACCCGAAAACATCACCTCTGAATTATTGGAAGGCCTGGCATTGGCGAATCCATCAATTCTTGAAGTCACACCCAATAACCTTGTTATCAATAAAGGACTTAGAACTGCAAACAGGGTTACGATTGTAACCCTTGGCGGTTCTGGCCATGAACCTGCCCTAGAAGGCTTTGTCGGCGAAGGCATGATTGATATTGCTGTTGTTGGTGATGTGTTTGCTGCACCTGGTTATAAAGCTGTCTTTGAAGCGTTACAACTCGCCGACAAAGGCAAAGGGGTACTTTTAGTGGTTTTAAACCATGCCGGTGATATGTTAGCCGGAAATCGAACCATGGAAGAAGCCCAAAAATCCGGTATCAATGTAAATATGGTCATTACCCGTGAAGATGTTGCTTATGCCCCGCGTTCAGAAGCTGAAAGACGACGTGGTTTGGTCGGCTGTGTACCGCTTTACAAAATTGTTGGTGCCGCTGCTGCCCAGGGAAAGTCACTTCATGAAGTGACCACCATCGCCCAGGATTTTGCCGATCATATGGCGACCATTGCCGTTGCCTGCAAGACAGCTACCCATCCGCAGAACGGGTCTGCTTTTGCAGTGATTGGCACTGATGAAATGGAACTCGGAATGGGTCAGCATGGCGAAGGTGGGAACGGCCGGCAAAAAATGAAAAGCGCTGACGAAACTGCAATGCTCATGTCGGATTTACTTATTGATGATTTAAATCTCCATTCTGGTGAAGAAATCATGGTCATTGTCAATGGCGCAGGATCCACCACCATCATGGAGATGCTGATCATTTTCAGATGTGTTCACAAATATTTAAGCGAAAAAGGAATCGTTATTGTCGCGAATTGGGTTGAAGAAGTTTTGACCGTCCAGGAACAAGCAGGATTTCAATTATTTTTTGCCAGAATGAATACCCAAAACCTCTGGTATTGGAACGCCCCGGCACGAACGCCATATCTGGTTCGTTGATCAAATAATTAGCTCTTAACGACAAACCTTTGCATTTTACTCCGATCTTTTTTCTTATTGATCTATAAAAAACTGTTACCGATGGACAACCATCGATAACAGTTTTTTTCTAGTCGTTCCATTGGCAATGTACCACATTGTCCCGATAATCCCGAATTACCAATAAACCGACTGTTTCAGCCGCCGCTGCCAATTCATCGATGCCGATGGTTTCGCAGCGAATATCTGCGGCTCGTCCCAAGAGATGAAAGGAATGTTTTGATCCATCTACTTCAGCATTACGCTTTTCACAGCGCACCCCGGAAACGATCTGAACTGACCTTTTCAATTGCTTTTCCAGTTTATCAATTTTTTCTACCAACGTCGGATTCAGCGATACGGAAAATCCATTACAATATCTGCCCTGGCAATCACAGCGGTAATCTTCCCGATTGACTGGCTTTTTCTTGATCACCTGATCCTGCTCTTTCAACAAATAGAACAAGTCATCAGTATTGAGCTTCTGATGGACCCGAGGAGCCTTGAGAATCGTATCGTCCATTCTTTAGGAATCCAGCTTAAGAACCGCCATAAAGGCTTCTTGGGGTACTTCCACATTACCAACTTGACGCATTCGTTTCTTGCCTTCTTTTTGTTTTTCCAACAGTTTTCGTTTACGGCTGATATCGCCGCCATAACACTTGGCCAAAACATCTTTCCGCATGGCCCGAATCGTTTCACGAGCGACCACCTTGGTACCAATGGCAGCCTGAACCGGGATCTCGAACATTTGTCGGGGAATTTCTTCTTTTAATTTTTTGGCGATCAACCGTCCCCGGTTTGCCGCCTTGTCGCGATGAACAATAAAGGAAAGGGCATCCACCAGTTCACCATTGAGCAGAATGTCGAGTTTAACCAGATCGGACGGCCGATATTCTTTGATGTCATAGTCAAAGGACGCATAACCCCGGGTTCGAGATTTAAGCGCATCAAAAAAATCATAGATAATTTCGTTAAGAGGTAATTCATATTTCAGGATGACCCGGTTTTCTTCAACGTAATCCATGGTCAGATAAACGCCCCGTCGTTCCTGGCACAATTCCATAATCGCACCCAAGTATTCGGAAGGCACCATGATGTCGGCATTGACAATCGGTTCTTCCATGGTTTTAATCTCAACCGGATTGGGCAGATTAGCAGGATTATCCACCCATAATTCGGTACCATCGGTTTTGATGATCTTGTAAATAACGCTGGGAGCGGTGGTAACCAAATCCAGATTGAATTCCCGTTCCAACCGCTCCTGAATGATTTCCATATGGAGCAGACCCAGGAAGCCACAACGAAAACCAAAACCAAGGGCCATGGAAGTTTCAGCTTCATAAAGTAGCGAGGCATCGTTTAGTTGCAGTTTAGCTAATGCTTCTTTTAAATCTTCATAACGGGAACCATCGGCCGGATAAATTCCACAAAAGACCATGGAGGTTACTTTTTTATATCCCGGCAATGCTTCTTTAGCGGGGTTGTTCGTTTCGGTGATGGTATCCCCGACCCGGGTGTCTCGAACATTTTTTATCCCGGCATTGACATAACCTACATCGCCGGCACAGAGCTCATCGATGGGAATCAAACCTCTGCCAAAAACACCGACCTCATTGACTTCAAAGGTTTTGCCCACGGCCATCATGTCAATCTTCATACCTTTGCGGATTTTCCCCTGAATGACTCGAACTGAGGCAATAACGCCCAGATATTGATCATAATAGGAATCAAAAATCAAGGCTTGTAGCGGTGCCTCCACATCACCGGTTGGTGGTGGCACTTTTTTGACAATCGCCTCCAATACTTCCCGGATATTGAGACCAGCCTTGGCCGAAATTAGTGGTGCATCTTGAGCTTCAATGCCAATAACATGCTCAATCTCATCCTTAACCCGTTGGGGATCGGCACTTAACAGGTCAATCTTGTTGATCACCGGAATGACCTCCAGATTGTTCTCTAGGGCCAGATAAACATTGGCAATGGTTTGGGCTTCAATTCCCTGAGAACCATCCACAATCAATAAGGCACCCTCACAGGCCGCCAGACTTCGGGACACTTCGTAGGTGAAGTCCACATGACCGGGAGTATCAATCAGGTTTAAAATGTACTCGTCGCCGTCATCAGCCGTATACAGTAGACGAACGGCCTGAAGCTTAATGGTGATCCCCCGCTCCCGTTCAATATCCATATTATCCAAAAACTGTTCTTCCATATCCCGTTTGCTCATCAACCCGGTGTCTTCAATGAGTCGATCTGCCAGGGTTGACTTGCCATGATCAATATGGGCGATGATCGAAAAATTTCGTGTATGTAATTGTTTGTTTGTCAATTTTTATAATCCTCTACTTTCAAATCTATGTAAATGGTTGAAATGTTCTTTATATCCCTAGTTTTTATACCTAGATCAATATTCTATCAAGAAATATTTTTTTTTT
>JAKLQL010000122.1 GCA_022013395.1 Acetobacterium sp. | reverse complement strand
GGGGCTTATGCCGAAACTGTGAGATCTGCTCATTTCCGAACTGTGGATTTGGAAAAGGCGGACTTTATTAATAGCAAGTGCATTACTGCCGTAAAAATGCGGGTCTCTGACTGAAAAAAGTGGAAGCGTTTACTTGACAAGTGTGATGTAAAGGTATATCATATGAACATAAACATGTACACACATGACACACAAGTTATGATGATAAGATTTTTTTCAAAGGAAGGGTATTAAAATGCTGGATTTAAAGGTTTTAACACAGGCAGTTGGAGATTTAGAAGAAGAAGATGTTATGGACATACTCAATGATTTCGTTGCTACAAATCCCTCAGAAGCAGAAGCACAGGAAGCAGTTGCAGCATGTCAGGGCGGTATGGCAATTGTCGGTGATCTTTTCGAAAAAGGTGAATATTTTGTTGGCGATCTGATCTTCGCTGGAGAATTATTAACTGAAGCAATTAACGTCTTAAAACCGGTTTTAGGCAGTGATGACTCTGCTGTTGCCGGGACCATCATTTTAGGAACCGTGCATGGCGATTTACATGATATCGGAAAAAATATCTTTAAAAGTATGTCGGAAGCGGCCGGTTTTGAAGTGGTCGATTTGGGAATCGATGTGGCTCCGGAAATCTTTGTAGAGAAAGCCAAAGCTTGCAATCCCGCAATTATCGGAATGAGCGGTGTTTTAACTCTGGCGATTGACTCAATGAAAGAAACTGTCGACGCATTAAAAGCAGCAGGTATCAATGCTAAGGTGATTATTGGCGGAAATCCGGTTACTAAAGAATCATGCGAGTATGTGGGAGCAGATCAATTTACAACGAACGCAGCAGAAGGCGTAAAAATTTGCCAGGGTTGGGTATAAGCGGTCACTTGTGATCAACAACCCCAGAACGCTGAAAAAATAAATAGAAAAATTAGAGATAAAAGGAAGAGATATAGCTCGGCTTTTTATCTTTTTTTTGTTGGAAATGAGCGGTTCTTTCGAGTGAAAAGAGAACGATTTTTTACCCTAAATTTCTAAGATTTGTAGATATTTGTATATACAGGTCGATATAAGTATGGTATAATTTCGACAAACGATTTCATGAAAATGGGAAGTATTATAGGCTCAAAACACGAGAATTGCTTCTTGACACGGGCGGATATTAGGGCATTGATGTCAGAATTACTTTGATGTGGATGGTATCTCGGGAGCAGCGTTATTGACAAAAAATTACCTAATAACTATATCTTTATGTTAAAAAAATCAATTTAGCAACTTTTGTTCTTCAATTATGAAGAGCAAAGGTCGCTAAACTCAAAATCGTTTAAAATTTGTAAGATTTATATAAATTATACCATTATCAAAAAAAATAATTTAGGTTATAATTATAAAAATACTGAAAATAATAAACTAGAATTCCAGGTGCGATCATTTAAATAAAGCCAGGTTGACCAAACATGGCGGTGGTAATCAATTTGCACCTTCAAGGGAGTGAAACTTAAATTATGAAACAAAGCATTGTAAGATCCATCGAAGGATTATATGAAGATCGAACTCTCGAGCTCGTTCGAATTGCCATTCGCAAAGGCTTTAAACCAATTGATATTTTTAATTG
>JAKLQL010000121.1 GCA_022013395.1 Acetobacterium sp. | reverse complement strand
AGCTTTTTTCATAAGGTGTTACACATTATCTGTGAACCCATGTTTTTACTGCTTCTTGTTGCAGCAGGCATCTACTTCATTCTAGGTGAACCCCAGGATGGCGCGATTATGCTTATATTTGTTCTTGGGATTATCAGTATTGATGTCATCCAGGAATGGAAAACGGATAAGACACTCAGTGCTCTAAAAGATTTGTCAGCACCCCATGTAAAAGTCATTCGTGACGGGAACGAAGTAACCATTGCCAGTGTTGACCTCGTTCCAGGTGATCTGATGATGATTTATGAAGGGGTAAAAATTCCAGCCGATGGAATTGTAATTAAATGCAGTGCTCTTTGTGTCGATGAATCTTCATTAACTGGTGAAGCTGAAGGAGTTTGGAAGATCACTACCGAAAATGTTGAACCTTCCACTGATTATTGGCGTAAAGATTATTGTTATGCTGGTACACTCGCTATCCAGGGGACTGCAACCATACAGGTTGATAAAATCGGTGCAACGACCGAGTATGGAAAAATTGGTGCGAATGTGGCCTCGGCACCAGATGAACCGACTCCACTGCAAAAACAAACCGGTAGTCTGGTTAAACTTTGTGCTGGTATTGCCGCAGTTCTTTTTGCACTTGTTGGGGTGGCAACCTATATCAACATTCCCGATCATGCTTTTGGTGATCGGATCATTGAAAGTATTCTTGCCGGAATCACATTGGCAATGGCAATGATACCTGAAGAATTTCTGGTTATCCTGACTGTATTCCTTTCAATGGGTGCATGGCGACTGGCAAAAAAACAGTCCCTTGTGCGGAAGCTTCCGGCGGTTGAAACTTTAGGCGCCGTATCGGTACTTTGTGTCGATAAAACTGGAACAATCACGATGAATCAGATGACCGTTCAAGATACTTGGGCAAATGGAGGTGATACGAATCACCTTTCTGAAATAATGGGTCTTGCATGTGAAACCGATGCATATGATCCGATGGAAAAAGCCATGCTCGTTCATTGCGAAAAATTAGGTCTTACCAAAGACCATCTCTTTGGTGGCAAGTTAATCACGGAGTATGCGTTCTCGAATGAACTAAAAATGATGGGACGTATTTGGCTCCACGACGATGAAATTATCGTTGCAGCAAAAGGATCACCAGAACGAATCCTGACTATTTGTGCGCTTTCAGCTGATGAACGTACCAATGCCGAGGATAAAATACGTGAAATGTCTGAACAAGGTTTGCGAGTGATTGCAGTAGGGTTCATGAACCCAAAAACAGAGT
>JAKLQL010000120.1 GCA_022013395.1 Acetobacterium sp. | reverse complement strand
CAAACCGTTCTATTCGAATGGTTTGTGGTTTTTTTATGATATAGGTATTAATCAATCGGTTGTTAAAATAGCAGAAACCATCTGTCCTTGCTTTACAGTTTCATTGGGTTGAAGTGGATTTACATAATTGAAAAGAAAAACCAGATTATCCTAATAAATGACATAACAATTATACGGGTTGATCTGGGATAGATGATATGCTAAGGCAGTCATGGGGTCTTCTGTATCTGTCGGAGTCAGAAAATTGGATCATGTTATCGTTAGGTGTGAACGAATCAAAAAGGTAGTTGGATTTGTTCGTTTCACACCTAATGAAGTTTTCAATACCATCAAAATAGTTTTATTATAGTTTTATTTATGTTCAGTTTTTTTCAGCAATTGAGTTACCTGATCAGCCAGACCGGTTTCATTTTCAACAAAGACGATCACAGCCAGATTAATTAGTATACCAGTGCCTTCGGTTTCTTTGATCTGAACTGCGTCACCCGTAGTGGAGAGCATGGCGCTGTTGCCTTTAGCAGAAAGATGGGCTTTGATGTGCCCAACCAGGCCGTTCTGGTTGTCAACCCAGTCGGCCAGCTCTTTCAGTCCAAGGGCCAGGGTTTCTTTTACCTGGGCGTAGTCTCCGCTGATTTCACGTTCTGCCGAAACAATTACGGCGTTTTCATGATGGGTGATGGAAATGTCATTATGACCAAGCTTGGGGTGCTGATGTTCGTGATGATCGTGATCTTTATGATCGTCGTGATCGTGACCGCAGGCGCAGGGTTCTTGCTCGTGAAGGCGGTCAAGGGATTTGCCGTGTTCGCTGTGATCATGTCCGCAGGAACAGGGCTCACTGGCATGATGGTGATGCTGATCTTCGTGTTTCATTTGCTATATCCTTTCGTTTCGATGCAATTAACGCAGTAAATTTTCGAGTGAATTCTTCTGCAAACTTCTCATTCATAGTTTTTCCAGCAGACTTTCCCAGAAACCATCACTCAGCTCAGTAATGGCAGAGATGGGGTAGCAGGGGACCGTCGGATTATAAGCTTTGATGCTTGCAATTACCGCATCAATACAATCCTCTTCCACAGCGTCAATTTTATTCACTAACACACCCATGGCATTTTCCAACTGGCCGGAGACAAAAGACTCCATGGCGGCAATCAACCGGAACCAACGCTGGGCATCGACAATGGTAATAATTTCGGTTTCAAACCCAAAGGTATCAGTCACAGTGTGCTTGATCTTATCAGGATAGGCCAACCCGGTGGCTTCAATAATAATCCACTGGGGATCGAATTCCTTTTTAAGAAACAAAACTGTATCTTCCAGCTGAGCCGACGATGTGCAGCAAGCACAGCCAGCAAACAGATTTTTAACGGTCAGTCCCTGGTTTTCCAGCAGCAGGTTTTCAACTCCGGAGCCGCCAATTTCATTTTCGACAATCACCACGGGTGTGGTATTTTCCTCTTTTCTGGATCGGTAAACCAGAAACTTAGCCAGCTGCAGTAATACACTGGTTTTCCCGGATCCCAGAAAACCGCCTAATACGATAACTTTCATAGTCAGCTCCTTTCTATCTGCTAATTCCTTTCCAGAATAAGCAGTGACAAACCCAGATAAAGCAGTTCGTCGTTTGAATCGAAATTGATTTTAAACAGTACCTCCATGCGTTCCAGCCGATTGAGAAAAGAACTGCGATGGATATAGAGTTTTTTGGCTGCTGCCGCGGCATTAAGGCGGCAGTTAAAAAAGGTCAGCAAAGTTTGGTAATATTCGGTGTGTTTCTCGGTGTCATATTTTTTGAGCGCCAGTAGCTTTTCGCTGCAGATTTGATGCACCTCAAAAATGCCGGGGCTATTTTTAAGCAGATAAGAAAAGGCATAGTCATCAAAACGATAAGTCCAGAACATCGGCTGATCGCGAGTGCCAAAATCCAGGGCAATCTCTGTCTGCTCATAGGCCGCTTTCAAATCAGCGACATCCGAAAAAACCCGGCTCAAACCGGCAACCAGCAGACTATCTCTGAGAAAGTAGGGAAGTTGACGATAAAAGTTTTTATCATCGACAGACTTGAACTGATCTAGATTAATTAGCATCAGCAGCCGCTCCATGAAATTTAAACAAATGCAGCCCTGCCACTGGTTTTCAATTTCTGAACTGAGGTAGTCGGTATAGACATTCTTTGAATAACGGGTGTTGGATCGGAACTGAATTAGTTGCAGTTGATCTGTGATTTTCCAGCCATTTTCAAAGGCGGCTTTTCGCCATTGTTCGGCTGAACTCTGCTCATTTTGTAACATGTTCATTAGCGGCTCCCGCAGACTATTCAGAGCCACTTCTTTTAAATCGAAGGACTGATATTTTTGGTATAGCTTATCCGCTGTGTTAAACAAATGAGCCAGAATGGTCCGGACATAGGTTTTTACAATTTCTTCGCTGCCGTTTGACAGTTGAATGATAAACCTCCCCACATAGCCATTCAGATCAAAAACATTTTTACAGATCATTTCATCCGTGCCGGATGGGGAAATCATGGCGTAATCAAAGATATCAGGCAAATCATATAACTCCTGAAAGCTGGAATCTGAGATAAAATCATTCACTACTTCAGGCAGTGAATTTTTATTTTCATCCATAAAAGCAGAACTGATGACTTCCTCAATGGATTTGGAATAAGCAGTATAATGAAACTTCTTATCGATCAAAAGAATCGGTTCTGTCAGAATCGGTTGGCAGCTATTAATGAGATCCTGAAAACTGCCGTTTTCATAATAGATTTGGTTCTGCCGTTCATCCCATTGGTCAAATCGATTGTAGATCTCCTGAAGGTAATTGAATAACGATAGCGCTGAAACATCTGATGTTATCAGCATCACTGTTCCTTCAATCATTTTCAGTGACCGGTTTGGTTTTTCAGTACACAAAAAGAGTGTATCAGCACCATGGTTCTGGCTTTCAATCAGTGATTTGAGACCGCCGTCATCGATGATGACCAACATCTCGGAAATTTGCAGACCTGTTTCATAGAATATGGGACGCATAAACCCAATGACGGGATCACTCTTTTTCTCAAATTTGACGGCAAACTTTTTAATTAACCAGTAATAGATTACGTCCTGAGAAAGTCTCATAGGCACCTCTAATTTTAAATAAATTTTCAGAAATTTCACGATGTTACTTCATTCTATGTCATGCATAATCATTTTGCAAGAGGCATTATTATTTCACTGCGATATCCTACACTATGTAGAGTGTGAGCCCTGCATTATCCTCTACTATGCCGTATGTACTTTTCGTAAAAATATCGCTATAATTAAACTATGTAAACGGTTTTAATTAAAAATAACCATCGAATTGGTAAAATTCATTAAATTCAGGAGGAAATATCATGTTATCACCAAAAGAAAATTTTTTGCTGGCAGCAGTTGAACACAAAAAACCAGAGTGGGTTCCCAACGAAATGAGTGATGTCATTATGTATGGCGGAGCTTTTGAGAGCTTTGAAAACGGTCCGGCCGGCGGCGGTTTGGACGGTTTCGGAGTAACCTGGCATGCCACCGAATCTGCTGGCGGGCAACCGGTTCCAGGCGGACAACCCGTGCTGGATGATATTGAAAAATGGGAAGATGTTGTTAAGTTTCCAAATTTGGACGAGTATGACTGGGAAGGCAGCCTTGCCATGCAAGCCGCCATTATGGGAGCTGATCGCGATCAGCGAGTGGTTGAATATGGGATTTGGAATGGGCAGTTCTTACGTTTGACGCATCTGATGGGTTTTGAAAATGCCCTCTGTGCCATGCTGGAAGAACCGGAAGCCTGCGACGCACTGTTTGCTGCCATTACCGATTATAAAATTAAGCTGGTTGAACGGGTAGCCAAACATTTTAAACCGGATATTATTACCAGCTATGATGACATTGCCACCGAAAGAGGTTTATTTATGTCACCAGGAACCTATCGATCATTGATTAAACCTCACCATAAACGGTTAAATGACGCCATTAGAGCCAATGGAATCGTTCCATTTATTCATACCTGTGGGAAATGCGAAGAGATCATTCCCGACTATATCGAAATCGGCACATCAGCTTGGACATCGGCTCAACCGATGAACGATATTGAAGGCATTTTGAAAAAATACGGCAGCCAAATTGCTGTGGTTGGTGGTTACGACACCAATGGCCGTCCTGGTCTGGAAGATGCCACCAATGTAGAAATTGATGCTGAAGTCAAACGTTGCATGGAAACCTATGGCCCTTATGGCAGCTACGTATTTATGGGCTTTAGATTGATGAGCGGGACTGGTCCGGAAAGCTTTATAGAAGGTATTCTTCCGATTAATGCTGCTGTTGAAAAATATAAGAATATCAAGTAATCTACACAAAGAGTAATCACCGGAGGAGAAGACCATGATCATTATTGGAGAAAAAACTAACGGTGCGATTCCATCAACCGCCAAAGCGATTGCAGCCAAGGATGTGGAATTTATTAAAAACCTGGCCATCAAACAGGCGGAAGCCGGAGCGGATTTTATTGATGTCTGTGCCTCGTGGATGAAATGTGGATGAAATAAAGATAAGCGAATTACATTTAAATCAAAAATCAAAGGAGAAATCAAGATGTCAAAAATAGAAGAAGTAAAAGGTTTGGTCGAAACTGGTAAATCAAAGAAGGTTGCTGCAGCCGTTCAGGAAGCATTGGATGCTGGCGATAAAGCACAGGATATTCTGGATGCGATGATCGCTTCAATGGGTGTGGTTGGCGATAAGTTTTCATCTGGAGAAATCTTTGTACCTGAAATGTTGATTGCCGCCAAAGCCATGTCAAAAGGCGTCGAAGTTTTAAAACCAATCATGGCCGGGGACGGCTCCAGCTCACTGGGAACCTGTATCATGGGAACCGTAGCCGGCGATCTTCACGATATCGGTAAAAACCTGGTTGTCATGATGCTTGAAAGCGCTGGCTTTGATATGGT
>JAKLQL010000119.1 GCA_022013395.1 Acetobacterium sp. | reverse complement strand
CAAATTACAAATGATTTATGAATTAATAATTTTCAATGACTTTTTTCAAGCCAGCGTTATCTAAAATTTGAAAGGATATGTTTGTATTATTGAGGACCTCAAATCCGTCTTTTGATTCTTCATAAATAATTGGTATTGAATAAACAGGACGCTTATATTTCTCGGCAAAACCAAGGGTATGAATCGTACCGCTCCCCGGAGAGAAGTTGGATACAATCACAAAAAGGCTGGTCCCACTTTGCAGACGATCCCGCTCGATAAACTTGTAGGGTTGAACTGTTTCAAAATGGCTGTACTCCGAAATTAGACAGCCATTTTGAGATAAAATTTTGTCAGCTAGTTTTTTATTTTGATGGGGATAAACTTGTGAAAGACCAGATGGTAAAAAAGCGACGGTTTTCCCTCCAACACTTAAACAGCCCTGGTGTCCTGAAGTATCGGCTCCTGCTGCCAGCCCGCTAATCACCACAAAGTCTTTTTCGGCCAGGATTTTTCCAGCCTGAAAGGCAAAATCAGTTCCAAATGGCGTGGGATTCCGGCTTCCAACAATGGCGGCCCGCTTAGGTTGGTTCAAGACGTCTAAATTGCCATGATAAAACAACAAAACGGGATGATCATTAAAACTGCGTAGACAATCAGGAAAGCCCTGATCTAAATAAGAGCTAACTTTGATGCTTAAGCTTTCACAGCCATGGATTAGCTTATCGGCGTAATCTATGGCTTTATCAATCTCATCCCGATTAATTTGTGATGAGATAATATGAAAGGTTTGACCGAATTCGATTATCTCCCTAAAGGTTAAGTGATCCGGCTCACTCAGCAGGTCCATCAGGCGCTTGACCTTTTGACGCCCTACCCCTTTGAGTTGCAATAACCCGATCATCATCCGACATAAAGCACTCATCTGCTTAACTGAAAGCTATTCCCGCAGTTGCGCGTCAAAAGAGCTTTTTAATTCACTGAGTATTTGATCAACCACCGGATTGATATCATTATCGCTAAGGGTTCGCTGGTGATGTCGGAAGTTTAATGCATATGCTAAACTTTTGTAACCAGCTGGGATTTGAGTACCAGTATAAACATCAAATAATTCAATGCTCTCAAGAATATCGCCGCTGTTATTACGAATAATTGTTTCAACTGAAGCGGCCGGGATATCGTGTTTTAATAAAATTGCCAGGTCGCGATTTGAAGCTGGGAATTTTGGCAAATCTGCAAATTTATTATCAATTGCTGCACAATTATAAAGGGCTTTAAACGAGATTTGGCAAACATAACAGCGCTTTGGTAATTCATAATTTTTGATAACCAAAGGATGAATTTCTCCGATTTCACCCAGTTTTGTCCCATCCACAAAGATCTCAGCTTTACGACCGGGATGGAGCATCTCTGATCCGCCGGCAACAAATTCAGGATATTTAATGCCTGCCTGATCGAGCAACAGTTCGACCATGCCTTTTAATTCAAAATAATCATCATTGCCATAGGCGCTGATTACCAGCATCATTTCTTCAACTGGTAACTCCCCTAGTTTTGGGTTTTTATGATAAGTATTAGATAGCTCAAAGAAACGACCAAAGGGATTTTTTCGATTATAGTTTAATGAAATCACTTCTAATTGATGACCGATCAGGGTATTTCGCATGATGCTGTTTTCTTCGCCTAACGGATTAATCAGGGCAATGAGGTTATCCTCGAGCTCTGTATTTAAGGCATGGAGCCGTTTTTCACTGGTGAAAGAGGTCGTCAGGGTTTCATAATAGCCCTGACCGACTAAAAGGTTTTTAAGGCGATCCTCAAATTTTTGCACCGGCGTTTTCCCGCCAATCATGGTTTCGCCACCCATGATGGTTCCCGGGATATTATCGTAACCAAAAATTCGGGCGACTTCTTCGGCCAAATCTTCTTTAAGCTCAATATCGGCACGATAACTGGGAACTTCAACGTCCAGGACGGCATCGCTGATTTTTTCAACTCTGAAAAATAACCGGGTTAACATGTTTGAAATTTCATCAATCGTCAAGGATATGCCGACAAAAGCATTAAACCAATTGGTATCCAGAGTTACTTTCTTTAAAGATTCGGCCTGGGGATAGACATCGATAAGGCCTTCAATCACTTCACAGGCACCAATTTCCAGGAACAGCTGGGTCGCCCGCAGGGCAGCTATGCCGGCCAATTCAGGATCAACGCCCTTTTCAAAGCGCGACGAGGCTTCGGTTCGCAAACCAAGCTGTTTAGCGGTTAAACGGACACTGCCTTTGTTAAAACAGGCCGATTCCAGAACGATCAGGCTGGTATTATCAGTAATTTCTGAATTCTCACCGCCCATGACACCGGCAATCGCCACTGGCGCCTTCCCGTTGGTGATCATCAACATTGTTTCATCGATGTCGCGTTCTTTGTTATCGAGGGTGGTTATTTTTTTGTCGTTGGTCGTTTTAACCACAATTTCCTTGGACTGAAGACTGTGATAATCAAAAGCATGCAGCGGTTGTCCCAACTCCAGCATGACATAATTGGTGACATCAACAATATTATTGATTGGACGTACCCCGCTGTTGATCAGTTTAACCTGCATCCATAATGGTGACGCTTCAATTTTTTTGACTTTGAGCATCTTGGCCACATATCGGGGACAGGCCGAATTTTCGATTTTGACAGACAGATAATCGGCAATCTCATCGGTATTTTCAGCGACGGTATAGGTTTTATAGTCAGCCATGGGAAGATCCAGGGTTGCCGCCGATTCGCGGGCAATGCCAATAATCGATTGGCAATCTGAACGGTTAGCAGTTAATTCGACATCGATAATGACATCATTTAACCAGAGCAGTTCTCGGGCGTCCATTCCCAGAGGGGTATTTTCTGGCAGAATGAGAATCCCTTCCATGATTTCTTTGGAAAACAAATCGGTATTCATGCCCAGTTCTTCAATCGAGCAGAACATCCCATAAGAGAGTAACCCTCTGAAATCATTGGTGCCGATCTTGGTGCCATTGGCGATGACCGCGCCATCTACGGCAACCGGCACAATGGCGCCTTCAAAAACATTTTTAGCAGCCGTTACAATGATCCGTTCATCGGTACCCATATCAACTGTACAGACAACCAGTTTATCGGCATTGGGATGGGGTTCGATTTTGGTGATTTTGCCAGTAAAAATATTGACGACATTTTCCGAGACAACGGTTAAGGTTTCTACCTTGGTGCCGGACATGGTCAGGGCTTCGCCAAAATCAAAGGGTGGCATATTTATATCAACATATTCTTTTAACCAATTTAGTGAAACTAACATTTATGATTCCTCCTATTTAAATTGCGTCAAGAAACGCAAGTCATTTTCAAACAATAAACGCAAGTCGTTTATTCCATATTTGATCATCGTGATCCGGTCGAGACCCATGCCAAAGGCAAAGCCACTGTATTCATCAGGATCAATGCCGCAAAAACGCAGGACATTCGGATGAACCATCCCACATCCCAAAACTTCAATCCAACCGGTATTGCTGCAAACCTTACATCCGACGCCGCCGCATTTAAAGCAGGTAACATCCATTTCGGCACTAGGTTCGGTAAAGTAAAATTGGTGGGGGCGGAATTTTGTTTTTGTTTGTTCCCCAAATAGTTTTTTAGCAAATAAATCCAGGGTCCCTTTGAGATCACTCATGGTAATACCCTTATCGATGACCAGTCCTTCCATTTGGTGGAAAACTGGCGAATGGGTCGCATCTATTTCGTCGAAGCGATAAACCCGGCCGGGTGAGATAATCCGCAGTGGCGGTTTCTGTTCCTGCATAACCCGGACCTGTACAGGCGACGTTTGCGTTCGCAGAACAATATCTTCCTCATAATAAAAGGTGTCCTGCAAATCTCGAGCCGAATGTTCTTGAGGTACGTTCAAATAATCAAAATTGTATTTCGCCCATTCAATTTCCGGACCTTCAGCAATTGAAAATCCCATGCCCAAAAATATTTCTTTTAATTCATTAACGGTCGTGGTTAA
Source organism: Acetobacterium sp. (assembly GCA_022013395.1). Lineage (GTDB taxonomy): Bacteria > Bacillota > Clostridia > Eubacteriales > Eubacteriaceae > Acetobacterium. Next base: position 2,428 of record JAKLQL010000119.1, on the reverse strand, counting down.
TGGGTGCAGATTTCCAGCCTGATGTTTTTTCCCCGGCAGAGACACATCAATGCTTTCTTCTTTGATCTGCGCTTCAATTTCTTTTTTCTCAAGGGCTTGTTTTTGGGCAGAAATATTGTTTTCAATTTCTTCCCGGATTTCATTGGCCAATTTGCCAATGATGGGGCGTTCTTCATTAGAAAGTTTACCCATCCCCTTAAGGGCTATGGTCAGCTCCCCTTTTTTTCCTAAATATTTAATTCTGACATTATCCAAGGTTTTTAATTCATCTACAGCATTGAGATCTGTCAAGCAGCGATCTCTTAATTCTTTGAGTTGTAACTCCATTTCTTTCTCCTTAATTTAAATAAATAATTGCAAATAAGTTTCTAATTTTCGCTTATATCCAATCGCAAGTGATTGTTCGTGAGCTATGATGTGCTACTTAGAATAAAATAAAAAAAATCGTCCTTCTGAAAGGACGAAACATTTCCGCGGTACCACCTTAAATTAATACTAATTTGTATTCACTCAGAATCTTAACGGGATTAACGTTAGCGGTTAATGGTCAGTGCTTAGTTATTAATGACGCTCACTTGACTTTCACTGCTAAAACTCCAGAGGGAACTTCACTAAATATGTACACAAAATCTCTCAGCCGCGGATTTTTTCTCTGTAGTATCTAATCATTAGTTACTTTCTCTATCATTGTCGGTAAATATTCAGTTGTTTGGTTAAATTAGGTTTGATTATATTAAAAAATTTATTTAAAATCTTTTACGATATCATAGATCACAATACCAGCTGCTGTTCCCACATTAAGTGATTCAGCGCTACCAATAATCGGTATTTTGAGCAAAACATCGCATTGGTCGCTCATTTCAGGTGACATCCCCTTGGATTCATTCCCCATGACAATCGCATAAGGCTCGTTAATTGGCTCACGATCCCATAATGATATTCCACTTAGGGATGTGCCAATCAGGGTAATCTGATTGGTTTTCAATTGCACTGCAAAGTCCAGCAATGAATCGGCCTGGACTATTGGCAAATGAAAGACCGAACCCATGGAACCCCGAAGTACTTTTTCATTGTAAATATCCGCAGTTTTTGGTGATGTCACAACACATTCAATCCAGCCGGCATCGGCGGTTCTGATCATTGTCCCAACATTATAGGGATCCTGAACATCCTCTAACAGAATATAGCTTTTGAATGTTCTTGTTTGAAAGGACATTTTTTTTAGAATACAGATAATCCCTTCCGGTTTTTGTAAAGTCGAAATCGCTGGGAAAAGGGATTCTTTAATGACCAGTACGGCGACATCGTTTGATGACAATTTGGTTAAACGATCACTGACTGAACCATCATTTGTTTCCAGCCAGTCCTTTGTTACAAAAATTTGACGAAAGTTAAGCTGATAAGATACTGCTTCCAAAAACAATTTTGTTCCTTCAATACTGAACGCGTTTTCCTGATCTCTGAAAGACTTATTGTTTAATTTCCGCAGGTATTTAAGTTGTTCATTATTTTTAGAAATGATTTCCTGGAACATTGCTAGTGATCTTTTCGGGATAATTTATTAATTTCATTAATGGATCGGTTCTCACCCATAACAATCAACTTGTCACCGGTATAAACAATGTCACTTGCCAGCGGGGAAGCATTTAAGACATCCAGGGTACGAATGGCAATAACATTCAAGCCATATTTTACCCGTAAGTCCAACTGATCTAATGTTTTTCCTTCCCAGGCATGTAAAGTTGCTACTTCAACAATGGAATGATTGGTATCAAGTTCTAAAATATCAATGAAATCCCCAGAAAACAAATTATGGCCGACCCGTTCACCCATATCACGTTCAGGTGAAAAAACTTTTTTTACGCCAAGTTTCAACAAAACTTTTTCGTGTTGCGAAGTATTTGCTTTTCCATATATTTCACTAATACCTAACTCTTGAGCATTAACAATTCCCATAATACTACTATTAATATCAGACGTGATCGAAACAACCACCGCGTCAACATTTTTAAGACCAATCGATTTTAATGCGTTAATGTCAGTCACATCTGCCTGGACAGCGTAGGTTACTAAATTGGCGATATTTTGAATTTTTTCTTCATCTTTATCAACGACAACAACATTACAACCTAATTCACTGAGAGTAATTGCCAGAGCTTCACCAAAACGTCCTAAACCCAGGACTGCAAACTGTTTTTCTTTCAATAATTCTTCCTCCTCTAGCCAATCATAATATTACCCTCAGGCAATTTAAAGTTCCCGATATTTTCTCGTGAACGTTTTTCATTTTGCGAAATCGCATAGGCAATTGTCAGTGGTCCCAGTCGACCAATAAACATAGTAAGACTGATGGCTAATTTCCCGCCTACCGATAAGCCCGGAGTAACTCCCATTGATAAGCCAACTGTACCAAAAGCGGATAATACTT
>JAKLQL010000118.1 GCA_022013395.1 Acetobacterium sp. | reverse complement strand
GAATAAGCATCAGCTCATCTTTTAGTTTAGGAATCATATCCCAATGAAGCTTAACAACCCCGAAAAGATAGTCGTAAAAACTATCCAGTGTTTCTTTATATTCTTTTGTTTCAAGCATGTTAAGCCTCCTCGAAATTCTTCATTTTAATTCTTGCTTCTTATTTTAAGAGCGCATCAACCAGCGCCTCTGTTGGCACGTGGTAGGTTCCGTTCTTTACGGATTCTTTTAATTCGCTTAAACGGTCTGAATCTTTTACGGTTACCTCGTAAAGAATGGCTGATTTTGCGGTTGATACACGACTATCTTCAAAAGACGCACTGCGGCCGTTTGAAATGTCACTGCTATCTAATTTATTTTTTGCAATACTTTTTTTGCTTTCTGAATCAACACGACGGGTGGATTCTGTTGCTGTTTCCTGTCCGATCTTAGACTGGACGGCTGGATTATTGCCTAATGATATTTTCATGACTAAACCTCCTTCTATATTATATAGGATGATAATTTATTTTTGCTGATTATTATTTGAATAATTAAGCTTTTTTATCTCTTGATATACATATCGTCATTATAAAAGAAAACTTTAGAAAAAGATAGCGCATATTATTGTTTTATATAAGTTCATAAGCAAATAATCCAGACATCATTTATGTGCGATGATGTCTGGATTATGAGGACGGGCAGCACCCGCAGTTGGACGTTGGGTTTAGGATATAGGTTCCGGGTGATTGATAATCACCCTTAAAGGATAATGCTTTAGGTTAGTTTTATAGCCTACCTATTTTGATAGGTAGCGGATGATTTCATCTGCGATTCGATCGAGGGGGAGTTGTTTTTCGACCCCACCGATATTATAGGCGACCATGGGCATGCCATATACAATGGATGTTTTTTCATCCTGGCCAATGGTATAGGCCCCAGTTTTTTTCATCTTAAGCAGTCCATTTGCGCCATCTCTTCCCATACCGGTAAGGATGACACCAATCGACTTTTTGCCGGCCACATCGGCCACAGAATCGAAAAGAACATCAACTGATGGGCAATGCCCACTAACTTTTTCTTCCTGTGTACATTTTACAATATAACCGGTTCCTCTTTTTGCTAACCGCATCTGGTAATTGCCGGGGGCAATTAGAACTCGGCCAGGTTTTAATACATCGCCGTCTTCTGCTTCTTTTACTTCCAGTTCACAGGTATTGTTTAGCCGTTCTGCATAAAGTTTGGTGAAGACTGGCGGCATATGCTGAACAATGATGATCGGGGGCATGTCTCTTGGTAAAGCTGAGATAACCGCGTGGATAGCATCGGTTCCACCAGTTGAGGCGCCGATGGCAATGACGGTACTCATGGTATCAATTCCCTGATTGGCAATGGGTTTACTTGGTGTATAGTCCCTTTTCAGGTTGCCTACCTTGGCAGTAGACGCAATTTTGATTTTAATGATCAGCTCATTGACAAAAGATGCCATGCCACCTGGTCTAGTTACATTCGGTTTTGTTACAAATTCCACTGCACCAGCATCCAAAGCATCCAGAACATTCTGGGACACGGAACTGACAACAATTACTGGTAAAGGATACTGGGGCATGAGTTTTTTTAGAAATTCAATGCCATTCATTTTAGGCATTTCCACATCCAGGGTTAAGACGTCAGGCTTTAATTTGATGATCAAATCTCTGGCCATATATGGGTCTGTTGCTGTCCCAACGACTTCGATATCCGGATCTTTCGATATTTCTCTTGATAAAGACTCACGAAAGACCAAGGAATCGTCTACGATCAGCACCTTAATTCTTTGCTTAAGTCTCATCACGGATCCTCCTACTATTTTTCTTCAAGCAGCTCTTCAATGACTTCTATTTCTTCATTTTTTAATAGTCTTTCACAATCAAGCAATAATTGAACTTTTCCGCCGGCTTTTCCAATCCCTTTCATAAAACGGTTTTCAAAGCCAGTTTTATTTGATGGTGGTGGGGCGATTTCTTCATCATCAATGGTCAAGACTTCTTCAACATTATCGACAATTAATCCAACCGATACGGCTTCAATGTCGATAACAACAATACAGGTTCGGTCATTGTAATCGACGGGTTCTTTGCCGAACTGCAATCTGACATCCAATACTGGGATAATCTTGCCTCGTAGATTGATGATTCCTTTTATATAGGTTGGTACTTCTGGAACCTTGGTAATTGATTGCATCCCAATAATCTCAGTGACATATTTAATTTCGATACCGAATACTTCATCCTCTAATGAAAAAGTAAGAAATCTGCCGTGTTGAGTATCTTCTTCCAGATTGTAATTATCTACAACATTCTCTGCCATTATAATTCTCCTCTTTGAATGAATTTTAAAAGTTCTCGTTTTTTCTATTATACTTTAAACTTGCTAAAAGGT
>JAKLQL010000013.1 GCA_022013395.1 Acetobacterium sp. | reverse complement strand
GAAGAAATAAAGAATTTTTAAGAAACTTAATGTTTGTTACCCAAAATACCGGTGTGCGATGGTTACACCGGTATTTTTAAGTTGATATTTAATTAATATTGATTTGATATTGAATTATTATTTAGAATATATTGAAATACTATGCTATAATGTAATATTGATAGTTTAAAATGCGGATCAAAAATAACGATAAAGGAAAAATGAATGCCGAAAATAGTAAATTTAATTGCCACGGTCGCTTTTGGAATCGAAAGTGTGGTAAAAGACGAAATAAAAAAACTGGGATACGAAGTAACAGAGGTTGAGAACGGAAAAATCCGTTACTCCGGTCCATTGGAAGCCATTCCACGATCAAATCTGTGGCTGCGCTGTGCTGACCGGGTACTTTTGGAGATTGGCCGTTTTAAAGCTGAAACCTTCGATGAACTGTTCGAAAAGACAAAAGCACTACCTTGGGAAAACTGGATCCCTGTGGATGGCGAGTTTCCGGCGGCAAAAATCACCAGTGTCAAATCAACCCTGTTCAGTAAATCAGACGGACAACGGATTGTCAAAAAAGCTGTGGTGGAACGATTAAAGTCAAAATACCATGTCGAATGGTTTGATGAGAATGGTGGCAAATATCCCATTCATATTCAAATTCTCAAGGATGAGGTGACCTTGTCCATCGACACCAGCGGCTCTGGTCTTAACAAGCGGGGCTATCGTCAATACGGAAATGAGGCGCCCTTGAAGGAAACCATCTCAGCTGCCCTGATTTATTTATCCCGTTGGCGGCCGGATCGCGTTTTTCTGGATCCCCTTTGCGGCTCGGGAACGATTGTCATTGAAGCGGCGCTGATCGGTAAAAATATTGCCCCGGGACTGAAACGGGATTTTGTGTCGGAAACCTGGGATGCCATTCCTGCTGAGCTATGGGAACAGGCACGACAGGAAGCCAAGGACGCCATCAATGACAAGGAATTTCTACTGTTGGGGTCCGACTGTGATGCCGATGCCCTGAAACAAGCCCGAACCAATGCTGAACTGGCCGGGGTAGCTGATTTGGTTGCTTTTCAGAAATTGCCGGTCCAGTCGATTTCCACCAAGAAAAAATATGGGGTTATTATCACCAACCCACCCTATGGTGAACGAATCGGCGAAGAAAAAGAAATTCAGCGTTTGTATCGGGATATGGGCAAGGTTTTTCGAAGTTTGGAGGACTGGTCTTATTTTATTATTACCGGTTACGAGAAGTTTGAGAAATTCTTTGGCGAAGCATCAACCAAAAACAGAAAACTGTATAATGGGGACATCAAGACCCATTATTATCAATATTATGGGCCATTGCCGCCGCGAAAACGAAAACCAATGGATGAAGTCCAAAGCGCAAGCGCAGAAACCGAAACAAACGAATAAGATAGAATATTAAAACAATAAAATAAGAAACAATGCAGGAATCGATTTATCAAGAAATAAATCGAATTAAAATAAAAGAATAGGTGAAAAGATGAAAAAAATATCAAATAGTCGATCGAATAGCAGCAAGACCAGTGACAAGCCGAGGTCGAAAAAGAACGATCAGGCATCCAAGAGCAGCGAATCAAAGTATTCTACCAAAGGCGACAAGCGGTCAAACAGCGCGGATGAACGGGGACCGAAGACTGGCAAAAGCAGTCATAAATTTGAAGAACGTGGTGCCAAAGATGATAAAAAACCACGGAAATTTGATAGTCGAGGGCCTAAAGAGGATCGTGGCCCCCGTCGCTTTGATGATCGGCGACCAGCACGTAAGTTTGATGGACATAACCGGGAAGATGATGGCGTCACCGAAGAAACCTTCGTAATTGTCGGAAAAAATCCGGTTATGGAAGCATTGCGTTCCGGTCAGGAAATTGATAAGCTGTTGATTTTAAAAGACAACACCGATCACGTCCTTAAAAAGATTACGGATATGGCTAAAAAGCAGAATATCATTATTCACTCGGTCGAAAAAGCAAGATTGGAGTATCTGGCGGATGGCCAGGTTCATCAGGGAATTGTGGCGCTGATGGCGCCATTCCCCTATAGTAATCTTCAGGATATCCTCAATCATGCCAAAGCCAAGGGGCGAGACCCATTTATTGTTATTTTGGATCATCTGACCGACCCTCATAACCTGGGAGCAATTATTCGAAGTGCCAATGTTTGCGGCGCGGATGGTGTGATCATTCCTAACCGCCGTTCAGCTTCGTTAACCGCCGTTTCCGTTAAGGCTTCATCCGGAGCGGTATCCCATACGCCGATCGTTAAGGTGACCAATTTAAGCCAGACGATTGATGATCTTAAGAAAAAAGGCTTTTGGATCATGTCCACCGATATGAAGGGCAATCCTTATTATAAAGCCGATTATAAAGGCTCTTTGGCAATTGTCATCGGGAATGAGGGGACTGGAATTAGCGAAAAGATAAAGAAGCAATGTGATTTTTCGGTATCGATTCCGATCCACGGCGAAATCGAATCCTTTAATGCTTCAGCGGCAGCGGCGATTATTTTTGCAGAGGCAGCCAAACAGCGATTTCAATGAAAACCATATTAATTGTGGATGGGTATAATGTCATTCATGGTTCAGATGAGTTAAAACGGCTTTCCGAAATCCAGCTGGAAGAGGCGCGAGTAAAACTGATTAATGATTTAAATGGCTATAGCGGATTCAAAGGGTGGGAAACCATCCTTGTTTTCGATGCCTACCAGCAGCAATCACTGGAAAAACGTGAAGAGCTGGTTGGTCGAATTAAAGTGGTTTTTACGGAAAAAAATAAAACTGCGGATACCTATATTGAAAAATTGGTTTATAGTCTGCCCAACTCCTACACGGTCCGGGTTGTAACATCGGATTTTACTTTACAGCAAATGGTACTGGCCAACGGGGCCGAGCGGGTTCCGGTGCGGGAGTTGATCCAGGATATGGAAACCACCCTGAAAAATTTCCGTGATGACAAGAAAAAAAGTGTGCAAAAACAGGGGGTTAAGCTCAGTGATTTTTTGGATGCCGATACCCTGGATCAATTTAACAAAATGCGCATTAAAGAATAATGCGAGGACAAAAGAGTGAAGATTAACAATGAAAAAATATCAGAAGCAGAAATAGTCAACCGCGCTCAGCAGGGAGATAAGGATGCCGAAGAATTCCTGTTGGAAAAATATCGTAAAAATGTGCTGATTCGGGCCCGATCCTATTACCTTGTCGGTGGCGACAATGAAGATCTGATCCAAGAGGGAATGATTGGTTTGCTCAAAGCTATCTGGGACTTTCGCCCAGATCGGGAGGCGCAGTTTGCGACCTTTGCCAACCTTTGTATTGAACGGCAAATCCAAACGGCTATTAGTTCGGCCAATCGACAGAAACATATGCCCTTAAATAATTCGGTTTCGATTTATGCGGCAGTGTCTGAAGAAGAACCTCAGAATATCATTATTGATCGTTTAGCAGCTAAACAAAGTGTCGAACCGGGCGTAGAGTTAATTAAAGAAGAAGAATTGGAACAACTGATGATTGATGTTAAACGGGAACTGTCCGGTTTTGAAAAAAAAGTCCTTTCATACTACATCCAAGGGGCATCCTATTATGAAATTTCTAGGGTTCTTGACTGTAGTAATAAATCAGTTGATAATGCTTTACAACGAATCCGTAAAAAAATCGGCAAAAGATTATAAAAAACAGTTGACAAAAAAGCGAAAACAAACTATTATAGAGAAGCTGAATTAATAAGCAAGTGGGAGAATGCCCGAGTGGCTAAAGGGGGCGGACTGTAAATCCGTTGACGACGTCTACGATGGTTCGAAACCATCTTCTCCCACCATTTTTATTAGTAAGCCCTCATAGCTCAGTAGGTAGAGCACCACCATGGTAAGGTGGGGGTCTCCGGTTCAAATCCGGATGAGGGCTCCATTTTTATATCATAAATTAAATTTGACATAGTAGTAACACGATAATTTTTAGATTTTTAAGGAGAATACAAATGGCAAAGTCAAAATTTGAAAGAAATAAGCCCCACGTAAATGTTGGAACAATTGGTCACGTCGATCATGGTAAAACAACATTAACCGCGGCAAT
>JAKLQL010000117.1 GCA_022013395.1 Acetobacterium sp. | reverse complement strand
CGTCTTTGGTATTGATGTCAATGGTCACGTCCAGATCCCCGTCTGCCATACGTTTCGAGGCATCCACCATTTTATGAACCGGTTTTTTAATGGTTGAAGCAATGAAGATACCCAAAAGGATTGATAAAATCATGCCGATGATAATTAAAACAATAGTCATGAAAGTAGATGAACTGGCAATGGCGGAATTTCCAGCAGCGGTTTCCCCAGCTACCTGTAGCTTGATTTCGATCATCCGGGCAATATCGCTTTCCATCTGGGTTGCAGCACTATTATAGTCACCATTTTTCATCAGCGCAATGGCGTCTGCCTGTTTCCCTTGTCTAACAAGGGTGACAATCTCTGCTTCAGCCTTATTCATTTTTTCTTTTTGAGTAATGGCGCTTTCTACCAGTTTTTTCCCTTCTTCGGAGATCAATGTTGTTTGAAAGCTCTGCATATTGGTATCGAATTCTGTATTTTTTTCCTGAATACTGGCTTCAAGCCGCGATATTTCGTCACCGTTTCCAGATAAAATGATGGCATCCACATTATTCGTAATCCCCTTATATGCATCGACAATATAAATAAGCTCACCCAGAGGAACCGTCATTTTTTGATAGAGATAGGTATCCTGACGATTCACCGTCTGGATATTGATCACCCCCATCACACCGATCCCACCAGCAATTAATGCAACCACAATAAAACCGAGAATCAACTTTGTTCCAATTTTTAAATTATAAAACCATTTCATCTCTATTACCTCTCATCTTTCTCATTATTTAGAATTTCAATTTCCTGATTGGATAGTAACTTGTCACAGTCGAGTAGTAATTTGACTTCATTTCCTGCCTTACCGATGCTTTTGATAAATTGATTGGAGACTCCCGAGCTAAGCATGGGCTGTTCAATGATATCCTCCTCTTCAAAGGAGATCACCTCGGAAACACTGTCCACAATCAAACCGACGGTATTTTCCAATACATCAATGACTATTACGCAGGATCGTTCATCATAATCCACAAATTCTTTTTGAAACCTGAGGCGCATATCCATTAACGGAATAATCCGGCCTCTGAGGTTGAAAATTCCTCGTACATATGCTGGTAACTCTGGAACTTCCGTAAATGGCAAAATGCCAATAATTTCGGTGACATATCCGATCCATAACCCGTAATACTCATTGGCCAGTTCAAAGGTGAGATACATCCCTTTCTGGTCATCATCCTGATCAATCTCTTCAGTCAGGTCTTTTACCATATTCTCAACTCCTATCTATGGAATTATTATCTATATTTCTAAGCCTGAAACTAAAAACGCATCGTGCTCTGCTGCTTGTTCATACTGGAAATTTCTTAACACTAAGGCGAATAGTTTCTAAATTGTTTCACATGATACTGGTAATAACGACTTACAGCACTTTATTTAGCGATATCCATTATTGCACACGCAAGCCCGTCAAGCCGCTGATGTCCATGATCAGACTGATGCTGCCGTCCGGCAAGAGGGTACATCCAGCTAGTCCAAGAATTTTTTTCATTGAATTGACATAATTAGGAAGTGATTTAACAACCACCTGCTGTTGCCCTAAAAGCTCATCGGCAAATACGCAGATCACCTTTTCTTCCTGCTCCACCATTATCAGAATTCCCTTGGTCAGATCTGTTTCTGCATTTTTGATATGATAGTGTTTATGTAGTCTCAAAATCGGGAAACATTGTCCTCTGATCATGACCATTTCATTGTTGTCCGGATCCATCATGCAGTCTTTTTCATCTGGTCGGAAAGATTCGGAAATGGTGGTGATCGGGATGGTGTAACGGGATTTCCCTACCCGGATATTCATGCCTTCCACAATGGCTAGTGTTAATGGAATTTTTAAGATAATGGTCGTGCCCTGGTCCATTTCACTATCAACCAACACGGTACCACCGACTTCTTCCAGATTTTTTGTCACCACATCCATACCAACCCCTCGGCCAGAAAATTCAGTGATGCTTTCTTTGGTGGAAAACCCAGGCAGAAGGATCAGCTTAAAAATTTCCCGGTCACTCATTTCTTCCTCGGGTTTTGTTAAAAGATCATTTTGCCGTGCTTTTTCGAGAATGCGGTCTTTATTCAGTCCTCGGCCATCATCTTTGATAACAATAAGCACATCACTGCCTACATTTTTTGCCTCCAGAATAATATGCCCTACTTTCTCCTTGCCTTTGGCCAGCCGTTCTTCTTCACCTTCAATGCCATGATCAATGGCATTTCGGATGATATGCATCAAGGGATCGGAGATATGCTCAATAATGTTCTTATCCACTTCAGTTTCTTCACCGTAGAGATCCAGTACCACTTCCCGGTTCAGCTTTTTACACATATCCCGGACAATTCGGTTCATTTTCACAAAGGTAGTTGATAGCGGGACCATCCGAATTGCCATCACCATGTCCTGAAGTTCCACCGTGATCTTATGAAGCTCAATCGAAGCCTTGTGAAAATTTTCCGACTGAATGACCTCCACCTCTGGACATTGGGTAACCATCGATTCGGTAATCATCAGCTCACCTACCAGATTCATGAGATTATCCAGTTTGTCGACGTTGACGCTGATCATTTTCTGAGTTGCTGCAACATTGTTTTTCTGAGTTTCGTCGGAAAAAGTAGCGGGTGCCAAGGGGATCTCTGGCTTGTGTATTTCATTGTCAGCCAAGGTAAAGTTTTCTTTCGGTTGCACCTGATTCTGTGCCTTTCGGAATGGATCCATCCGTTCCTCTTCAATTTCCCTAAAAAGCAGCTGTTCAATGTAAATAATGTTTTCAAAATGAGCCTTGATCTCTTCATAACCTATTTCTGTTTTTAAATAGATTTCAAATCCATTTTCACGGATATAAGCCGCCGTTTCCGGATTTTCAGCAATGTCTGCCGGTAAATAATAGACCTCTTCGACCAGCTCTGCCAGTCCAAAAACCAGCGTGTAAGCTCGAATATTCTCCATTGTGCAATCGTCTTCATAGCGAATAATAACCTGATAGCATGAACCTTCTGACATGGCTTCTGATTCGTTTTTTGGTAGGTCTTTTTCAGTTGCCAACCCCTGTTTCTTTTCCTGAGGAATATAGTACTGCTGTTTTTTGGAGTTGTTTTTGTTTTGGGTGTCTTCTTCACCAAAGAGACGACGCAATTCATCAAGGAATAGTTTTAGAGAATCTATGAGAAAGGCCGGGTCCCCGTCAACATCATTGTTGTTTGTAATTTTATTGATTTCTGCCTTAATGAAATCCACACATTCCAAGACCAGATCGGACACCGCCGAAAAATCCAGTCCCTGTGGTTTTTGCTCCCGGATGAAGTAAAAAATATCCTCTATCGCGTGAGCGACCGTTTCGATGTTATTAAACAACATCATTGCTGATGAGCCCTTTATGGTATGCATAAACCGAAAGATCTCGCTGACATCGTCGGGTGTAAATCCACCGCTTTTTTCACTGCAAATAATAACTTGCTCCAGCTGTTCAAGGTTTTGGGTTGTTTCAAAGATGTATACCTCCATCATCGGCTCGTTTTCGAAATTTTTTGTCACTTTCGTCACCTCATTTGACATCGGATTTTTCTTTTAAACTATTTTAATATTCTTCGGCCTACAATTTCCCAGTTCCATTTAAATTAAGCATCTGCTAATTTTAAGTACTAGGCCACCTTATCAAATATTACGTAGCTTCTCTTAGACCCAGTAAGGATCCATTCCCTGTTTTTTATACACATATTTATTCATTTTAAACAAAAAAAATGATTTGGTCGTTCATTTTTCGAATATTTCAGTAATAAAAGTCCAAAACATCATCCATAATGAGGCTAGCTCATCGCTTACTAAGATTCTTTATCCAACTTCAATTCGGTTATCAAAAAACAAAAAGGCGCATCTCTAACCGGATCTCTTAAAATCGATCCGATTGAAAAACGCCTTTTTCTG